>CBDBCT010000002.1:0-61676 GCA_965203355.1 Candidatus Latescibacterota bacterium | reverse complement strand
CTTGGGCGGTCGGCGATCCGAACGCTTGGTAGGCTCCTCACCTCTCTTGGTCGGTCTTGCTGCGGGGGATATAGAGCAAACCCGTTCCATCCTCTTCAAACTGGACATGCTCGCAATCAACGGCTACCCCTTCAGAGACTCGCAAGAGACAATCGGACATCCGCCGGAATAGGGCCGCGTCGCGCAAGCCGGCCGCGGTAGCCATACGCTCTACGTCGCGGCTGCGTAGTGTGCCCCTTGGCCCTGCACGGCGGACTCCGGCCAGTGTGCGGCTTACGAGTGGCCCCACGCTTGATGGTTGGTCTTGCCGTTTCTCTACGAATCGCACGGCTTGGACCACGACGGCACTAGAAGCTGGGGAAAGCCCTTTCGCGTGTAGGGCACCTAAGTAATCAGCTAGGGGTTCAGTCTGATGCGGGCCGTGTCGAGACTAACGGCCGCGGAGGTGGGGCCCACGGTTGGAAAGCTGTCATAGCGGGCTCCTGTGGTACGGACAGCTTGAGCCATCAGCGGGATAAGAACGGCCACGGGCACCATTGCCGAAGAGGATCACACCGGTCAAGACCAGGGCGACGACGGCTAACAAACGCACGACGAGACGTACAAATAAATTTACAACCTAAGGAGGGAAATGCCCTGCGACATAATGAATTAGTCTTTTTTTTAGCATTTTTCCTAGCGCTTAGCCGTTATTTCTAGCAGCCACTCGTCCTAAGTCCAGCGTTTGTCCCCATCGCTCCTGTGATACGGACGGCTTGGGCTGGCAGCGGGGTACGGTTCGGCTGGGCGATGGACCGGCCACGCACGGAGCATGGTATGGCGTCGTTCCGAGCACACCTCCCGCCAGCGAGGTCCCTCTACGGTATAGGCAAGGCACGAATAGGCTGGGATATGGCCGCCTTGCCGAGTCGGCCAGCCAAGGCGGGCCCGCTAACAGCCCAAGCCGCTGGTGTGGAAAGCCGATGACTTCTGGAGTCGGTGGCCTACGAGTTATACATCGCGGCGGGGTGCCGGACCGCTGGCCCGGCGATGAGGTTGGATGCCGAAAGGCGTTGAGCTCTGGAGGCATTGGGGAGGCGTCCCTGTCTTGAAGGCGCGATGCCGCTGTTGATTGACCTAGTTGAAGTTATTAACTAACGTTGCGCAGCTTTTTTTACCCGCACAAGCAGGCATCGAGAAAGGCCCATCTGCGGCCCGGGCTCATACTGACTGGATTCCCGTTTTCGCAGGAATGACCCCGAGCAGACCGATAGTAAGCAGCAGACGATAACGACTGCAATTAATCTGTCCGGGCAACAGGAAGGAATCCAATGGACGTCTTCGCATTCCGCGAGGAACTCGTTTCAGAGTACGAACGCTTCTCACGTAGCTTCATCCGTATCCGGGCAGCCGACATTCGCGCGGTTGTTGATGAGGCGTATGACAGTGGCCGTTTCTGGCCTGCTCCCCTCATCCAGTTGAACCCCAATTTCGTGCCGGGTGGGTCTATTGAAGCGTTTGTGGCAAACGGCACGCTCGATGCGGAATGCGCCCACATCTTTCGCATCAAGCCCCCAACCGCTCTTCCGGCCCAACCGCTGGTGTTGCACAAACACCAAGCCGAAGCCATCGCTATCGCTAGCCGGGGCGAGAGCTATGTCTTGACGACGGGTACAGGCTCCGGCAAATCGCTCAGTTACTTCATCCCCATTGTCAATGACGTATTGCGGCGGAAGAAGTCTGGCGATCCTTGCAAAGGCATCTCTGCCATTGTTGTCTATCCGATGAATGCGCTGTGCAACAGCCAGTTTGAGGAGCTGGAAAAGTTTCTGCGCCGCGGCTACGACGCGGGCAACCAACCGGTGACTTTTGCCCGCTATACCGGCCAAGAAACCAACGAAGAGCGCGCGCACATTGCGAAAAATCCCCCGGATATTCTCCTGACGAACTACGTCATGCTCGAACTGCTCATGACGCGATTCGTCGAGACCGATAAAGCGGTGCGGCAACACGCCGCCGGGCTGCGGTTTCTGGTTTTGGACGAGTTGCACACCTACCGGGGGCGACAGGGTGCTGATGTGGCTTTGTTGATCCGGCGGGTGCGGGAACGGTTCAACGAACATCTCCTCTGTATCGGCACCTCTGCCACCATAGCCTCAGCGGGGTCGGCCCAGCAGCGGAATGAGATTGTTGCCAACATCGCCAGTCGGCTATTTGGTGCTCGGGTCAGCGCGGACCACATCATCACCGAAACGCTTGAGCCAGTTACCAACAACGACATCTCTACTGATTCCGCCTGTCTGCGACAAGCCATTGAGATGGGGGTGGCCGACAGCGCAACGCACGCTGAATTGTCAAGCCATCCGGTGGCAGCTTGGGTAGAGCGCAAGCTCGGTTTAGAAGATCAGGACGGCCAGATCGTCCGCATCGCCCGCCCGCAAACGGTTGTTGAAGCGGGAAAATTACTCGCCCAAGATAGCGGCTTGCCGGAGCCGCTTTGCCGAGAATACCTCGTGAAGTTCCTAACTGCGGCCTATCAAAGCCAGAGCGATAGCGGCCGCAATTTTTTCTCCTTCCGACTCCATCAGTTCATCAGTAGTCCCGCAAATGCGTATGCCACCCTAGAAGTACCTAGGCAGCGTTTTATCACCTTAGCGGGCCAGCAATTCAAACCGGGGGACCGCAGTCGCCTCTTGTTCAACCTTTCTTTTTGCCGCCAGTGTGGTCAGGAGTACTTCCCGGTCTGGGCGACAATAGAGGCTAAGTCGCCCACGGCTTTCAGCCCCCGCCAACTTTCCGAACGATTAAACAAAGAAGAGGCGGAAGAGGCGACCTGCTACGGCTATCTCATGCCGGACAGCGAGGGGACCTTTGACTCGACGGATATAGAAGGCCATTACCCCGAAGATTGGCTGGAATTTCACCAGGGGGAGCCACGTCTCAAGCCCTACTACAAACGCTATTGTCCCATTCCCGTTTGCGTGGATACGCTCGGCGAGATCGCCGCCCACGGGCTACCGGCATGGTTCATACCTGGCTTGTTTCGCTTCTGTCTCAACGCGGACTGCGATGCGTACTACGACGGCAGCAAGCGCAGCGACCTAAGCAAGCTCGCCAGCCTGTCCAGCGAAGGTCGCAGTTCGGCCACAACCATGCTGGCTCTGTCCGCTCTAAGGCATCTGATCGGCACCAGCCTCGATGCGAACACCAAAAAGTTGCTTGCCTTTACCGACAATCGACAAGACGCCAGCCTCCAAGCGGGGCACTTCAACGATTTCATTCAAACGCTTTTGCTGCGGGGTGCGCTGCTAGCTGCCATACAAAAGGATGGGGAACTTACCGACGACATCCTGACCCAACGGGTGTTCGAGCACCTGCACTTGGAGCCCGTTGACTACGCCGCCAATCCCGGCACCAAGGGCATCCGGGCGCAGAACACCCTTAAAACCCTGCGCGACGTGCTGGGTTATCGCCTCTATTTCGACTTAAAGCGGGGTTGGCGCATCAACAATCCCAACTTGGATCAGCTCGGGCTGCTAGATATTGGATACCGGGACTTGGAGACTTGTTGCGAAGATGAGCAAGAATGGCGGCAGGGTCATCCGCTGCTCGGGGCAATAGAGCCGTCGCGTCGATCTGACATCGTCGCTAAGCTCCTCGACCAGATGCGCAAATCACTCTGCATCAAGACCATCTATCTCGACCTGAGTTTCCAAGAGCAGCTCCGCAACCGGAGCTTCAACGATCTGAAAGAACCCTGGGGGCTGTCCGAAGACGAAAAACTTTCCTCGCACACCTTCATGGTTCCGCGCCCAAGGTCCAAAGCCCGCCAGCAGGACTATCTATTGCACATGTCTCATCGCTCCGCCTTCGGGCGGTGGCTCAAGTCTCAGGCCGTGTGGGGCCACGACAATCCTCATTATCCGGTCAAGTTCGATGAGCATGTTTACAACCGTGTCATCGACGACATTTTGCGCGTTCTGACTGTCTATGGCTATGTGGAGCCCACCGAGTTGGACGGCGGCCGCTTCGGCTATCGGATTGATAGCTCGGCACTTGAATGGCATCTATCTGCGGCGCCGAGCAAGTCGGCCAATCCGTTCTTCTGCGATCTGTACAGGAATGTCGCCCGGCTGTTAGAAGGCGATGACTGTTTCCTGCACCAGCTCGAAGCCCGCGAGCATACCGCCCAAGTGGATTCCGAGGTTCGCGCCGAACGGGAGGCCCGCTTCCGCCGGGGGCTTGAGCCCGAACGCATCGTCGAAGGTAAAGAGGAGCCGGCCGGCTTGCCGATTCTATTCTGCTCGCCGACCATGGAACTCGGGGTGGATATTGCGGCACTCAACGCGGTCTATATGCGGAACGTGCCGCCCACGCCAGCCAATTACGTGCAGCGCAGTGGACGTGCTGGGCGCAGCGGCCAACCGGCCTTGGTTATCACGTACTGCGCGGCTTTGTCGCCGCACGACCAGTACTTTTTTTCCGAACCAACGCGCATGGTCTCGGGTGCGGTCAATCCGCCGACTGTTGATCTAGCGAATGAAGACCTCATCCGCAGCCATCTACACGCGGTCTGGCTGGCCGAGACCGGCGTTATGCTAGGCACTTCCGTGTGCGATGTTATCAACCGAGAAGAACCGACCGCACTCCCTTTGCACGAACATCTCGCCGAATCCATCGGCAGTGCCAGAGCGTTGAGCCAAGCCCAACAGCGGGCGCAGCGCCTGCTCGCCATGCTCGCTGACGACCTGGCTAAGGGAGCCGCCCCTTGGTACACGGAAACGTGGTTGGGCAGTGCGATGAATTCGGTAAGACGCTGTTTTGACGAAGCCTTTGGCCGCTGGCGCTCTCTTTATCGGGCTACCGCCAGTCAGCTAAAATCCGCCAGTGACATCATCAACAACGCCGCCGCGACCGAACAGGACCGCCGCGAGGCTAAGACGCGCTACGACGAAGCCTACACCCAGCAGAATCTACTCCTCGCCAGCCGGCGGACGGCTAACTCAGATTTTCATACCTATCGCTACCTTGCGGCCGAGGGCTTTTTGCCGGGGTACAACTTTCCGCGCTTGCCGCTTATGGCCTTTATCCCGGGACGCAACGAGAAAGTAGTGCGGGACTCGTTTTTGAGCCGGCCCCGGTTTTTGGGGCTTTCCGAGTTTGGTCCGCAATCCATTATCTACCACGAAGGCAGCACCTATCGCGTGCGGCGCATTATTCTCACCGTGCGCGACGAGGCTTCCGCCATCCCCTCGACCCAGTTGCCGGTACAAGCGGTACGCATCTGCCCAGCCTGCGGCTACGGGCATTTTGGCAAGCAGAAGGACTCTGAACGCTGTGCCAACTGCGATGCGCTCCTCACCGGCGGGCGTAGCGTCGTCAATCTCTATCGCATCGAACAGGTCGCCACGCGACGCGCCACGCGCATCACCTCGGACGAGGAAGAAAGACAACGGCAAGGATACGAGATGATTACGGCACTGCGCTTTGCCGAAGAAAACGGCAAGCCGTGCTTTGCGGGCATCGAGGTGCAGGAGCAAGGCGAGCCGCTCTTGCAACTCAAATACGGCCCGGCCGCGACGATTTGGCGCATTAATTTGGGCTGGCGGCGGCGCGAGCAGAAGTCCATTTACGGTTTCAGTGTCGATGCTCATACCGGCGAGTGGACCAAAGACGCACAAGACCCTACGGATGTAGAAGACGATGGGGTGCAAGACGGCAAAACCATTGAGCGCATCACGCCCTTTGTCGAAGACACTCGCAACGTCCTCGTGGTTCAACCACTGGCCAATCTGCCAATCGAAGCGATTACCTCGTTGCAGTACGCGCTCAAACGCGGCATTGAACAGGAATTTCAATTAGAAGAGATCGAGCTGGCGGCCGAGCCACTGCCCGACCAACACAACCGCACGGCCATCCTTTTTTACGAGGCCGCCGAAGGCGGTGCCGGCGTCCTCACCCGTCTTACCAATGATCCCACCGCGCTAGCCCGGGTCGCCCGCCAAGCCCTAGACATTTGCCATTTCACCTCAAAATCCGGTGCTTGGACCGATTTCAGCGATCTGGCGGATCAGGCCCCGGACTGTGAGGCGGGTTGCTACCGCTGCTTACTGAGCTATTACAACCAGCCAGACCACGCCAACATGGACCGGCGCAACGAAGCCATGCTCAACCTCCTCTGTCGCCTGACCCGGAGCGAGCGCGAGACATCCGCCTCTGTATCAGAGGCTAACGATAGCTTTAATAGCCTGATGAACGCATCGACTTCGAGCCTAGAGCAGGCGTGGCTCAACTACCTTAAAACGAATGGATACCGCTTGCCTAATCGGGCGCAGCCCTACTTAGAAGCGTTCAGTACCCGTCCCGATTTTGCCTACGCCGACCAGCAAACGCTGATCTATATCGACGGCCCTCACCACGGTGGGCAGGGCCAGACGAAACAGCACGTTGAAGGACAAACCGTCAGCGAGGGTAGCAAAGAGTACTACACAAGCCGCGATGCTGAGATAACCCAGCGTCTTGAGGACGCGGGATTCACGGTCGTGCGGTTCCCGGCAAACCGAGCATTGTGGGGCCACATTGTAGAGGAATACGCTTGGGTTTTCGGACCGGGCAAGGGCCGAGCGTAGGGATTGGCCGGCGAATCGTTCCGCTAGGCACCGCGGGCGCCGGGGATGAGTGCGGTTTTCAAACAGGTTCTAAACGATAAGGCATTGCTGCGATGGAGTCAGTCGTTGAGTTCAAACCCAATCCGGGAGATTTGGTTAGAGTGCGGGGGCGCGAATGGGTCGTGCTGCCCGAACGGGACGCCGACTGGCTGAAACTCCGACCGCTCGGCGGAGCCGAAGACGATGCTACGCTCATCTATTTGCCCATAGAGCCTAAACCGCCGACCCAAGCGACTTTTCCCCCGCCCGATCCCAACAAGCCGGGCGCGCAAGAAGCCGCGCTGCTCTTGCGGGATGCCCTGCGCCTGAAACTGCGGGCCGGGGCGGGTCCCTTTCGCAGTTTCGGCAACATCAATGTCGAACCGCGCGCCTATCAACTCGTGCCATTGCTTATGGCACTCAAGCTGGACACCATCCGCCTCCTGATCGCCGACGATGTTGGTATTGGCAAGACCATTGAGGCCGGTCTGATAGCACGAGAGCTTATCGATCGCGGCGAGATCAAACAGCTTGCGGTGCTCTGTCCGCCGCATCTATGCGAGCAGTGGCAGCAAGAGCTGGCCGAAAAGTTCAGTATCGAGGCGGAGGTCGTCCGCACGGGTACAGCGGCCCGCCTTGAACGCGGCCTGCGACCGGACGAGTCCATTTTTGAGGTCTATCCTCATACGGTTGTCTCCCTTGACTACATCAAATCCGATCAGCGGCGGAGTGACTTCCTGCGCGCTTGCCCGGAATTGGTCCTAGTGGACGAGGCCCACACCTGCGTTCAGTCCAATACCGCCGCCCGCCATCAGCGCTATCGGCTGCTCAAGGGCCTCGCCGAGCGCGAGCCTAAACGCAGTATGGTATTCCTCACCGCCACTCCGCACTCGGGCGACGAGGCCGCTTTTCACAACCTCTTGGGCCTGTTGGACCCGAGGTTCGCGCAGTTGGCCGAGATGCCCGAAGGCGAGGAGCGTAGATTGCTGCGCGATGAACTAGCCAACCATTTTGTCCAACGGCGGCGCGGCGATATTGCCGAGTGGAAAGATACGACCGGCTTTCCCGTCCGCGCGCGCCGGGAAGCTACGTACCGGTTGACCGGCGACTGGGGGCAGATCTTCGACGATGTGCTTTCCTATGCGCGGACCATGGTTGAGCAGGCCAAGGACGGCACTAAGCTACAGCAGCGCATGTCTTGGTGGGCGGCCTTGGCCCTGCTACGATGCGTTTCTTCTAGCCCGGCCGCCGCCGTGCTGGCACTGCGGACGCGACTTCAAGCGGCCGAGAGCGAGACCGAATTGGACCAAGCGGCAAGCGAAACGGTCCTCGATGCCGGGGCCGACGATGCGCTGACGCTCGACGAGAGCGTACCGGCTGGCACCCTCGAAGCACCCGAGGATGCCGAGGCGCTGCGTCGGCTCATTAGGCGAGCGGACGCGCTCCGCGGTCCCCAGCAAGACCCCAAGCTGAAGACCCTTATCGCTGAAGTGCAAAAGCTCATCGCCGCGGGCTTCAAGCCGGTGGTGTTCTGCCGCTACATCGCCACGGCCCACTACCTCGGCGAGTACCTAAAACGCGCTCTACCGGCGGAGAAAACCCGCATCGCGGCCATTTCTGGCGAGTTGACCTCGTACCAGCGCGAACAGCAAGTGGAGGAGCTCGGCACTTTAGGCGAAGACATCGTGCCGGTCCTCGTGGCCACCGACTGCCTCTCCGAAGGCATCAACCTACAACGGCACTTCAATGCAGTAGTACACTACGATCTCGCTTGGAATCCGACCCGCCACGAGCAGCGCGAGGGCCGGGCCGACCGCTTTGGGCAGGCAGCACCGACGGTGCGCACCTTGATGCTCTACGGCGAGGACAATCCGGTTGACGGGGCCATGCTCCGCGTGATCCTGCGCAAGGCCGAGAAAATTCGCACCGAGCTGGGCGTGGCGGTGCCTTTGCCTGCCGACAACGACAAGGTCGTCGATGCCATCATGCAAGCCGTTCTCCTGCAAGGCGTCGGTAGTTTCCGCACCGCGCAGGCACGCCTCGATTTTGGCGAGACCGAGGCTGAAGTGGACCAAGCGTGGGAAACGGCCCAAGGGCAGATCACCCGCACGGTGTTTGCCCAGCGGCGACTAAGGCCCGACGATGTGCTACCGGAATGGCGGAAGGCGGTTTCTGTACTCGGCGGGCCGGAGGACGTGGCGCGTTTTGTCCGCTTGGCTGCCGACCGCTTGGAGGCACCGCTGGACCAACGGAACGGGTACAGTCGCTTAGCCGTTGCCCACCTACCCAAACCGCTGCAAGACCGCCTTGAGGCCCTCGGCTTCGGCGCGACCGCTAGACTCGCCTTTGCCCAACCCGCGCCAACCGGGGCAACCTACATCCACCGGGCCCATCCGCTGGTTGCAACACTGGCCGATTACGTGGCCGAACAGGCCCTCGACGCGGGGCAACCCGACCTCGGGGCCCGGGCCAGTGCCATGTTCGCACGAGGTATTCACACCCGCACCGTGCTCTACCTGTTGCGTCTGCGCAGTCAGCTTCAAGTGGAGCAGCGCGGGGCCGACGGCCAGTACGCGCTGCTGAAGTCCCTGCTGACCGAGGAGTGTCTTGGCGTGGCGGTACGCGGGGGTAACGACCCTGAACTATTGCCCCAGGAAGAGGCCCTGTCGCTCCTATCCTTAGAGCCGGGTCGCAACATGGCAGACGGCCAGAAAACCCGCCTAATTCGGGAAGCCCTCCCCAGCCCTACCCTAGCAGATACCTTTACTCGCCTCGCCCACGAGCGCGCCCGGACGTTGTTGGCCGATCACCGGCGCATCCGCGACGCCAGCGATGCTAAGGGCCTGCGGTACGACGCGACCCCGGCACTGCCGGTTGATACAATCGGGGTCTATGTTTTTATGCCCATGGCGCGCTTGTGAAGCGGTTAGGAGTCAGATCAGGACCTTGAAGATGAACAACCCTAAGGAGCAAAAAGTGCTGGCAAGCCTGGGCCTATGTGCCAAACAAGGCGGCACCCCTGACTTGCTGATCGCCGCCTATAACCGTGCCAAAAACGACGCTGAGCGGCAAGAAGTGTTTCGAGACGCAGGTCGCTATGCGTGTGACATGCACACCCTGCTTTTGAACCTCGCTGGTCAACTGGAGAAGGTTAATAAACCATGAACCGGCAAGACCCTACTCGGACGACGACGACGGCTTCAAGGCGGACGCGGGAGACGAGGTTGAAGAGGTCTTATTAACACAGTGGTAAGACACCACGAGAGGAGAAGGCATGAGTCCTAGCAAACTCCACAACCAAGTACAAGAGTGGATTTTCGATGAGTTTAATCGGAGAATAGACTTGGCCAAAAAGCGGTGGGAGGAAGACCACAACTTTGTGTTGGGGTGGTCTTATACCTTTCCTCGGCACTCAGACTTGGTCATTCCCGAACATGTCACGTTTACAGGGGTTAGCCGTGAGAATCACAACCCGGATAACAAGAGAAGGTATGACATCAAGGCGGACATTATCATCTTGCCCGATCTCGTAGACAGGATAAAAAGTTGCTTCCAAGACATGGCCCCTATTGACCGGCGCGATGACATGTTGGACGTGTTCAATTATGAAAAAGCGTTCAACGACCCTCACACGCTAGAACAGTTCATTCTGTGGCACATGTTTGACACACACTTTAGGGCGACAGAGCCTTTTTATGAAGCTCAGGTTAGCCGAGAAGAAAAACTGATCGGGATTGGGCTTCCTCCTGACACCGATGACCTTCCAACCCCTAACAGTCAATTTGGGATCATTGAAAACCTAACGGGGGCGGTTGTTGACAGGCTCGTCAAGGAAAGCCGCAAAAACCCGATCTCCAAATCCTGCTTGGATCGTATGCCTGAACCCAAAAACACGGACCACTTTGTCATCGAGGTCAACAGCACCAATCGGAAGAAGCGCGATTTTATTGACGAAGTAGGCCACGAGAAACGCTGGGTATTCGAGGTGGACGCCGAGCATTTCTGGAATGGAGATCATACGGTAGATCGGCTGTTCCAGTGTGGCCAATGGCTATGGCCAGATCCAACACTTAACCTAACCGAAGGAGACTTAGCGTGAGGTCGACTTCCACATAGATCACATCGTCGCCCGTGCGCACGGCACCACCAACCAGAAGCACAACAATCCCTATAATTGAGCGGAAAACGGGCGATAAAAAGCAAAAATGGCACGCACACGAAAAGAGCATGGATTCACGGCTCTTAGGGCCGAAGGCGGCATTTTGCCGCCTGAGTTCCTACAGACCATCGCCGCCCTAAAGGCCCCCAGCCAGACCGGCGCTGACTACGGCCTCTCTCAGTCCCTCGCGCTCAAGGAGGAAATGGCCCGCTACTGGCGCATCGCCAACGATCTGTACGCCAAAGGCCGTCAGACCAGCGTGGACGAATGGCTGAGACCTTTGTTGTGCGACATCCTCGGCTATGACGATATGACCGCGGCTGAGCGCGTCGTGCTGGGCGAGCGGCGTTTTGCGCTAACTCATCGCGCTTGTAGTGAGCGGGTGCCCCTGCTTTTGACCACGCGCGACTTTGAACTCGACCAGGCCGAGCGGCGTTTTGGCGACGAGGGACGTCGGCAAACACCGCACGAATTGATGCAAGAGTACCTCAATGCCGAGGATGCTTCTTTGTGGGGGATCGTTGCCAACGGCTCAAAACTGCGCCTCCTCCGCGACAACTCCAGCCTGACCCGGCGCGCCTGCATTGAGGCCGATTTGGACCGGATGTTCGCGGAGGGACTCTACGCGGATTTTGCGGCGCTTTGGCTCACCGTCCACGCCAGCCGTTTGCAGCCAACCAATGGCCAGCCGGCCAGTTGTATCATCGAAAGCTGGCGCAGCCAAGCCCATCAGACCGGCGAACGCGCCTTAGACAACCTCCGCGACGGCGTCACCCAAGCCCTGCGGCAGCTCGGCAATGGCTTCCTACAACACCCGGACAACGCAGCCCTGCGCCAGGCCCTGTCCGCCGGGCAGCTCTCGCCCGAGGCCTATTTTCAGCAGCTACTGCGATTTATCTACCGCTTGTTGTTTCTCTTTACAGCCGAAGAGCGCGAGCTGCTGCATGTACCCGGAGCCACCGCCCAACAACGCACCCTGTTTGCCGAGGGGTATTCTGTCGCACGATTGCGCGAACGCGCCTCGCGCCGCCGCCATTTTGACCACCACCACGATCTGTACGAGGGCCTGCGGATTACCTTTGGTGCGCTCGACCAAGGGGTGCCGGCCCTGGGCTTGCCGGCTTTAGGGGGCTTGTTTCGGGCGGATCAGTGCCCGGATTTGGCGGAGGCGACCTTGGCCAACAGGTTCCTTTTAGAGGCGGTGCGAAAGCTGGCTTTCTTCCGCACCGACGAAGCCCTCGCCCGCGTCAATTACCGCGACATGGGCGTGGAAGAGCTGGGCTCGGTGTACGAAAGCCTGTTGGAGCTTCAGCCGGTGGTAGATGTGAACGCGACGCCTTGGACTTTTGGCTTTGTTGGCGATGGCCTCAGCCGCGAAAAGGGCAAAGGCTCCGAGCGCAAGCTCACCGGTTCGTACTACACGCCCGCGTCCCTCGTCAACGAGCTGATCAAATCGACGTTGGAGCCGGTGCTGGCCGCAGCGGTCGCCGAGCATCCTGAAAATCCGCGCAAAGCAATTCTCGCCTTGCGGGTCATCGATCCGGCCTGCGGCTCGGGTCATTTCCTCTTGGCGGCCGCCCGGCGCATGGCGGCCGAAATAGTCCGCTGCGAAGCGGCAAGCGGCGAGGCCGCTCATCAGCAAGCCCTGCGGTCCGTGGTGCAGCATTGCATCTATGGCGTGGACCGCAATCGGCTGGCGGTTGAGTTGTGCCAGACCGCTTTGTGGATCGAGGCGGTGCAGCCGGGCAAGCCGCTGACCTTTCTCCACGCGCACATTCGGCACGGCGACAGCCTCGTCGGCGTACTCGACCCGCAGAGCATGGCCAACGGCATTCCGCCGGCCGCGTACAAGCCCTTGAAAGGCGATGACAAGGAAGTCTGTGCCGAGCTTAGGAAGCGCAATCGCCAAGTGGGCGATGCGGTGCAGGGCGATTTGTTTGACTCAGACAGCTTGTTGGAAGTGGCGGTGGCGACTCTAGACCTCGACGATATGCCCGAGGAAACGATTGAGGATGTAGATCGCAAGCGCACGGCATATGCGGCCATCGATCGCCGCCAAGAGAAACTGCGGGCCGATCTGTTTGTCGGGGCGTATTTTGCGCCCAAGACGCCGAGCAGCGCAGACGCCGTGCCGTTTGCTGAGGACTTCAATCGCCTCCAGGCCGGTTTGGTCATGCGGCCCGGCGTCGGCGAGGCGGCGTGCGAACTCGCCGAGCAGCACGGCTTTTTTCATTGGCATCTGGCCTTTGCCGAGATTATGCAGGATGGGGGGTTTGACGTGGTGTTGGGGAATCCGCCGTGGGAACGCATCAAGTTGCAGGAGCAGGAATTTTTCGCGGCGCGGTCGCCTGACATCGCGCAAGCACCCAACAAAGCCGCCCGCGCCCGCCTCATCAAGCAGTTGGTCCGCGAGGACGCCCGGCCGGACGAAAAGGCCCTTTTTGCCGAGTTCCAAGTGGCACAACGGCAAGCCGAGGCCACCAGTCAGTTTGTCCGCACGGGAGGTAGATTCCCGCTGGCGGGCGTCGGCGATGTCAACACGTATGCGGTGTTTGCCGAGCTGTTCTTTGCGTTGATTGGGCCGCGCGGGCGCGCCGGCCTGATTGTGCCGACCGGCATTGCCACCGACAATTCGACCAAAGCGTTTTTCGACAAAATGGTCGCCAGCCAGCGGCTCGTTAGTCTCTACGATTTTGAAAATCGGGAAAAGGTTTTCCCAAGCATAGACAGCCGCATCAAATTCTGCCTGCTCACGCTGACCGGCGCCGAGTGCCCTGTTTCCCCGGCCGAGTTCGCCTTCTTCCTGTACCAAGCCGAGCAACTGCGCGATTCAGCGCGGCGGTTCACCCTGTCGGCTGAGGATTTTGCCCTGTTCAATCCCAACACCCGCACGTGCCCCATCTTTCGCACGCGGCGCGACATGGAAATTGCCCGCAAGATGTACGGCCGCGCCGGGGTGCTCTGGAAGGAGGCGAAAGGGGCCGAGCCGGAGGTGAACCCGTGGGGCGTGAAGTTTTCCAGTATGTTCCACATGTCCAATGACTCTGGCCTCTTTCGCACCCGCGAGCAGTTGGAAGAAGCGGGCTGGCAGCTTGTGGGCAATGTGTTCGTGCGTGGGGACGCCGAGCCGGAATGCTTTCTCCCCCTGTACGAAGCGAAGCTGTTCCACCAGTACGATCATCGCTTTGCCACGTTTGAAGGCGTTGCGGCCAAAGACCTCAAAGGCGGCAACGCCCGGCCCATGACGGCCGCGGAAAAAGCCGACGCGCAGGCCGTGCCGCTCCCCCGCTATTGGGTGCCGGCGGAAGAAGTCGAAAAAAGACTTAATAAAACCGAAGTGATCCCACTGATTGCGTCACGCACGCACGCACGCACGCTCTCTATGCTTACCGAATTGGCTCGCAGCTCGCTCTCAGGAAAATTACCAACGCGACCAACGAGCGGACGGGAATCTTCGCCGTGATGCCGTATTTTGGTCTGGGCGATTCGGGAACGACCATCAGCGTTGGCGGCTTGTCTTCCGCGACATTTCCGGCCCAACCAACCAGCGGACAGCCATCTTTACGGTAGCAACGGGAATCTCAGCTATGAACCATAAAGCACCTCTCTTGCATATCGACTACTCAAAGTGGCTTCAGGTTTTCCGCAACATCACCAACGCCACGAATGAGCGGACTATTGTCTCCGGGAATATTCTCCGGGGTGCCGTGGGTCATAGCTCTGCGGTTGTGGATTACGATCAGGCGCGAGCAATCGCTTCTGCGTTGGTCTTGGCGAACATGAACAGCCTTCCCCTCGACTGGGCTACCCGCTCGTCGATAGGGGGTGTCAATATGGCCTTTTTCATCGTCAAACAACTTCCCGTCCTGCCGCCCGAAGCCTATCTCGAAGAGGTGCTCCCCGGCCTCCGATACGTCGAACTCATCGTCCCCCGCGTCTTGGAACTGACCTACACCGCCGCCGACCTCGAAGGGTTTGCCCGCGACTTGGGCTACGACGGGCCGCCCTTTTCCTACGACGACGACCGCCGCCACCGCCTCAAGTGCGAACTCGACGCCCTTTTCGCGCACCTATACCAGCTAGACCGCGCCGATCTCGAATGGATTTTAGACGCGCCCGCGCCGAGCGCATCCTTCCCGGCCCTCAAACGCAACGAGACCCAGGAGTTCGGCGAGTACCGCACCCAACGCTACGTCCTCCGCGCCTACGACCAACTGACCCGCGGCGAGCGACCAGACCTCGACGAGGTTTAAGGCCCGGCCGAACGCTCCGACCCTTTCCATCCCTGTAGCGTCCGAACTCTTCGAGCCGTATTAACAATGCCTGATTTTGACGGCGACGTTGCTGCAATGAGGCCGAGGCAAAAAAGGCGGAAATAGCGCTGTGCTAACTAACGGAGCACTTCGCCTTTTATCGCGCCACTCGATTCCCCTATGAAGACGAGGCAAGAAAAACCGGAAATAGCACACTACTAACAAAATTATACACCCTTTGTCACACCCCCTCGGAGCTGAAATGAGGCCGAGGCAACCCCCCGGAAGTGCCAGAAACACGATACTGAACATTGGGGTCTATAGACTTACTTCAGTGCTTCCTCCAATGAGGCCGGGGCGAAAAACCCCCGGAAATGACCCCACGGGGCGGCACGGGTCAACGGCTGCTTGTCGCTTCAATGAGGCCGGGGCGAAGAAACCCCGGAAAACTTCACTGCCCTCGGCGGTGACGTCCGCCTTCAACAAGCTTCAATGAGGCCGGGGCGAAGAAACCCCGGAAAACCGCTACGCCGCAACGGCGCGCAGGCGTTGCCCGTGACCGCTTCAATGAGGCCGGGGCGAAGAAACCCCGGAAAACCGCCGCCGAACTAGAGATCGTAAGCGACTAACTCAAAGCTTCAATGAGGCCGGGGCGAAGAAACCCCGGAAAACAGGCGGCAAGGCGGCAAGCGGCAAGGCAAGGCAAGGGGCTTCAATGAGGCCGGGGCGAAGAAACCCCGGAAAACCGCCAAATGCTACCGGCGCATCGCCGACCTACTCAGGGCTTCAATGAGGCCGGGGCGAAGAAACCCCGGAAAACGGCGGTTTGCCGCGTTTGTGGCGCGATTGTGGCGTGAGTAGCTTCAATGAGGCCGGGGCGAAGAAACCCCGGAAAACTGCGCGGTCGTCAGATAGCGAGCCATCCCTACCGGGTGCTTCAATGAGGCCGGGGCGAAGAAACCCCGGAAAACAGCGGGGCCGATATAGCGACAAATCCACAGGCCAGTGCTTCAATGAGGCCGGGGCGAAGAAACCCCGGAAAACGTGGTCATTTTCGGCTTTGCTTTGGTACGTAAGCAACCGCTTCAATGAGGCCGGGGCGAAGAAACCCCGGAAAACGGGCGAACTGCTCGCGGATACGGTAGCCCTCCGACGATGCTTCAATGAGGCCGGGGCGAAGAAACCCCGGAAAACAAGCAATTCGAGTTGCGCTATTTCCGCCCAGACCAGGCTTCAATGAGGCCGGGGCGAAGAAACCCCGGAAAACAGGAGAAATCCATGTCAAACTTTAGCAAAACGACAAACGCTTCAATGAGGCCGGGGCGAAGAAACCCCGGAAAACATCACCCGCCTGCAAGGGCTCTTGAAGGACGCGAAGGTCGCTTCAATGAGGCCGGGGCGAAGAAACCCCGGAAAACGCAGTGGGCCAGGGGTCAGAGAATCGACATTACAAATGCTTCAATGAGGCCGGGGCGAAGAAACCCCGGAAAACTGTTACAATTCCGTACGCTTTATGAATTGAACCACTTAGCTTCAATGAGGCCGGGGCGAAGAAACCCCGGAAAACGATAACCGAGCAGTACGAGACGGCCAGCCGGTACTGGCTTCAATGAGGCCGGGGCGAAGAAACCCCGGAAAACGTAGCTGGACGAAGCGAAGGGAACCGAAGCGAAGGCAACCGCTTCAATGAGGCCGGGGCGAAGAAACCCCGGAAAACGGCTGGTCGAAAGCGTCCTCTCGGAGCTTGGCTACTCCGCTTCAATGAGGCCGGGGCGAAGAAACCCCGGAAAACGGCAGCCGGCAAAGTTTCTGTCGGCAACTCGTACAGTTTGCTTCAATGAGGCCGGGGCGAAGAAACCCCGGAAAACCATGACCGACATGCCGTTTGGAACCTTGTCTATCAGGCTTCAATGAGGCCGGGGCGAAGAAACCCCGGAAAACCAGGTTAGTGGCCTCCTGGCGCACCCCGGGCTTGACGCCGGCTTCAATGAGGCCGGGGCGAAGAAACCCCGGAAAACGGCCAATTCCCAAGCGCACAACATAATCTAACAAATGCTTCAATGAGGCCGGGGCGAAGAAACCCCGGAAAACTTGCGTGATTGGTTCGCATCAAACTCAACTACCGGTCGCTTCAATGAGGCCGGGGCGAAGAAACCCCGGAAAACTTCAACACTCTGATTGAGCCTAACGGCTCAAAGGCCGCTTCAATGAGGCCGGGGCGAAGAAACCCCGGAAAACCCCCGGCAAATTGTAGATCCAATTGGGTCATGATGCTTCAATGAGGCCGGGGCGAAGAAACCCCGGAAAACCACGGGCACACACGGATAGGCCGCTGGGACACGCCAGCTTCAATGAGGCCGGGGCGAAGAAACCCCGGAAAACGGCCATGATCAGTCTCCTATCTGCGTGAGGACCTCGTGCTTCAATGAGGCCGGGGCGAAGAAACCCCGGAAAACGGTGGGCCGATCCACCCGGCGCGGTTGGCCGCGTGTCCGGGCTTCAATGAGGCCGGGGCGAAGAAACCCCGGAAAACTTCCCCTTCGGAACCTCTTGTGCGGCTTGAGTTTATCCCACACTTTGCGAGCACTCGACGCTGTGGTCTATCAGGCCTCCGAAGGATTCTCCAAACACATAGCATAATACGACCTATCTCTTTAATAATCAAATAGAAAACTCAATGCGAGGGCTACCGGCCTTTTGCCCCCTACTGTAGCACTCGCAGGAGACACGGCAGATGCTCCGCTAAACAATTGTCGCTTGCCGACTTGGCACTTGGTATGTCTTGCCCAGACTTTCTACCAAGGGATCAACTCGGTCAGCAGGCCCCAAGTCCACGATTAAGATGTGATCCTCCGCCAATTTGATCGAATCTTCCAACCGCACGGTCATCTCGGCGCGTCGCCGGGCCGTCAGCCGACACTGGAAAACCGACAACTGTAGCCAGTGCCCATAGCCTTTCATCACTTTGAACACACGCCGCCAACGCTTGGGCTCGGCAATGTCGTATGCGACAATATAAAGACGCTCGTTGGCCATATTCGCTATCGAGGAAGATAATGCGGGTAGGGGACAATTTCGCCCTGCAAATGCCGTGCGAGCAATCGAGCCTGCACCTCAATTAGCCGCCGCATGGAGACGCGATAGCCAAAAAGTGGATGCGTGGTTTCCTGCTCCATGCGACGCTCGAATGCGGCGATGAACGCCTTGCGCCCGCCGGTCTTGAGCGAGCAAGCCGGGCCGTTGAACACAAAGTCACCCGGTTTGACCTCACCATTGTTGACCGCTTGGATTACGCAGGAATCGGCGACAATGGGCCGAAAGGGCTCCATCAAATCGAGGGCTAAGGCCGGGCGGCAGTGGCGCGGGCGATGGTAGAGGCCCATGTAGGGATCTAGGCCGGTCGCCGAAATCGCGGTCGTGAAAACCCGGGTCAACAAGGCATAGGCCAGCGACAACATCGCATTCACCGGATCGGTGGGCGGACGCCGATTGCGCGTGGAAAAAGAAAACCCCGCCAAGTCCGCGGCGATCATGTTCTCAAAGCAAGTAAAATAAATCGCCGCGGCCTCGCCTTCAATCCCCAGCAGTTGTTGGCTATCTTGGGCGCGAGGCACCCGCTGGGCAATTCGCTTTAACCGAGCCAAAGCTCCATTTTTGGCCTCCGCGTCCCCACTAACGCGCCAGTTGCGACGCAACATCGTGCGCGAATTACGCACCTTGGCCACCACCAAGTCCCGCGCAAATGCGAGGCGGCTGCGCTCGTCAAAGGCCGCCCGGTACTGGGCCTCGCGCACCGCCACATTGCCATGGCCAGTCCCCACGGTGTGGCCGAGGAACCAGCCGCCGGTGGAAAACCACGACACTGGAACTTCGGCACGCATCAGTGCGTGTAAGGCCGGCGTGGTCACCGAGACTGGGCCGAATAGGGCGACTTGGGAAACGTCGATCAGGGGCACTTCTACGGTTTCTTCTTTGGTCTCCACAACCAAGCACTCGCCACTTTTGCGCAGCCGCGCCCCCGGCGTCTGCACGTAGAGCGGCAGGGCTGGATCGTCGGACGGGTTCAGCGGGCGCGGCGGATAGCCCTTGCGGAACAGGTTGGTCTCGTCCGGCAGGCAGATTCCAGCCAGCGAACAGCGCGGGCACTTGGGACTATTCTCGAGCGGCCTTGGCCGACGACCACTAGCCGCAGCAGAGCGCAGGCCGGCAATCGCCTCCAAGGTCTGGGCGCGGAGTTCATCGTCGAGCACAACCGGCACCCGCTCGCGAGAGCCGGCGTACCAAAGCACCCCCTGCTCGACCTTGTAGCCGTTGTCTTCCAAGATCATGGCTTGGGTGCAAATCTGGACGCGCTCCGGTTCGTATGCCCCCATAGCAACGTGGGGCCGTTTGCCCTTCTTAAAATCCACGGGCATGGCGATTCCCCCAGCGGCCTCCACGACATCCATCTTGGCAATGACCCCGAGGCGCTCCGAGGACATAGTAACCGCTCGGGCCCGAGCCACTTCCTCGCCCAGCTCGTCAGGCACCGGCAAGCGGCCCCCGCCCGCATCCACTCCGACATGGGCACGCCGTCCCTCGGCCGTGTCCCCGCTCTCGGCCCACTCTCCTTCCACCCATTCCAAATAGGCAAGCCGCGGGCAATAGACCCACTCGTTGATCATGCGGGCCGGGACGAGCGGGGTGTTCGCGTTAGCTGGCGGGGGTGGTAAGGGGAGGAGGAGTTGGCGGGCGCGAGTCATGGAGTCGCCTTTGAGGTATCCAGTCGCTGACGAGTATAGGTCCTCGCCTCAATGCCTAGTAGCTAACGGGCGTCTTGGGCGCGGGCAACCTAGGCACTTCCAAGGAGCACTGGCGGTCATGGGTCATGCAGGTATAGCAAGCGTGAAGTTGCGATATTTGTCCCTAGTAATTCGTTGACTCCGGTAAATCTCGACAACGCCTAACGCTAAAAGACGCTTGCGGTCTGGTCGGGGTTTTTGCAACTCGGCCAAGCTGAGCAGGGACCGCACGACTTCAAGGTTCAAAGCTCCTTCCCAGATTGGCCACGAAAACCGCACATCACTAAAGCCAGTCGTATGTAGTTGCCGTTCTACAGGTGCGGTGGGAAAAAGGGGCAGTGCTTCTACGGCGAGACGGTTAGCACCACGCATCGTCTGCACCGGGTCGTCTTTAGGAGCCTTCCAACGCAAAGCATGTCGGCGATCATCTGCTGGATCCCAGCGAAGACTCGGCTTGGGATCTGGATATTGCCATAGCTCGAACAGCGAGCTATGCAGATGATCTGATTCGGTATTTTTCGCGAGTTCCTGCATGGAACCGATGAAGTGTTGATGTCCCGCTCCGCTCATGGTTCGTAGAGCAGTGTCCTGAATTTTTGGATCCTGATCGGATATAGAAAGGCTATCGCAACCAAAGGCGGCAATAAAATCTGCATAGTGCCGGTCAGCGAAAGTCGCCTTGTCGTGGGCATCTTGAGCCACGCACCGGAACTGTTCGCGAGTCAGCGTCAGATCAAGGTCAAAATTCAAGGCTGGATCGCCATCCATCTTCTTTAAGGCAGGCATCAGGAGTTCGATCAAGCTATCCGCTGTTAGCGGCACACTTCCATGGAGCGCAGGCGACCAAGTCCCGCCATGTATTTGCCAACTTAGCTTCCACTCGGCAGAGGAATCTGCACGGGTAGCACTCCTCAACGTGCCGATCGCCGCGAGAAAGCCGAGAGGATTGCTTCCATCCAGACCGTTCAGGAGCAGGGATTTACTGGCCGTCATTGCGCGTCTCCTCCCATTCGCTCTGCTGCCAATCGGCGAGGCGCAGCAGCGCTTCGAGCCAAGCCAGCCCCCACCAACCATAGCGTCGAACCAACCGCCAGTAGCGATCCGCCACGCCAGAGTCGAGGCGTTCAAGATTAGTAGAGCCAGACCAGTGCAGCCGCTGGCTATACAACTCGAAATCTACATCCACGCCCGGCTCGTCAAATATCACCGGCGCAAACGGCCGACAGCGGCCGTGATGGCTGGCAATCAAATGGAGGACCAAGTCGCGCAGATCGTCCCTTGTCGGCAAAAGCTCTGCCGCGCTTTCGGCTAGACGCACCGAAAGCAGTTCGTGCCGACCTCCCTTAGGGTACCCAGCGTCCGCATAGGCGCGATTGCGGGCCGCGTGGGTCTTGGGCATCTGGGCGGATTTAGCGAGATACTCTCCGCCCAACCAGCGAGTGCCGCCCTGCAACAAAGACTGAAATCGAGGATCGGCTTTGCCCAAATCGTGCAACAGGCCAGCGCAGGCGATGGCTTCGACTAAATCCTCGGGCAAGCCGCTGGCCGCGGCATGGCGACGAGCCATTTCTTCGACGCCGCAAAGGTGCCGCCGCAGCTTGACAGGACGCCCATTGCGGTGCGAAATACCCGACGCACTGACGTCGTCCTCATCGCTGAAGTTGTCGGCTTGAGCGGCCAGTTGCGGTATGCGGCGGCCAACGAGCACCAAACTATTGCCTCCGACTAGGTGAGATTGAAGTCTCGCCCTAGAAAACTCCTGGCAGAGTTCGCTGGCAACTTCCGCTAGCCAAAGCGGTTCGGGCAAATCGGAAAGCACTGTTAGAAGATCGCGCAAGGCATCGTCAAGCTCGTCGTCCTCGTACTTTTGCTCCAAGTCTTTCAATAACTCACGAGCGGTCTCTTTAACGGAATCCGGCCAGGCATCCACCAGAGCCGGGTGTAGACGCAGGATGGGCTTAGCCCGCCCAAGACGGTAGGCCCGGTCGCCTACGTCTAGCGGGGCATCCGGCGGCAGGTCGCCGAGTTGACTGGGCGGCCCCGGATGACTGGTCGGAATCACGATGATGTCGCCTGGACAAATCGCCTTAGGGTCTGCGGTGATGTGTTCGACTTCGGTTTCGGCCCCCCGCCACCGCACCACTGGGAACGCACCGTTCTCGCGTGAGCCATCCTCTACTCCGCCCCCTTCCACATCGGCACTGTCGTCTGCGGCGTCCTCTCCGGCCAGCCAACGTCTAAACACGCCAATCGGCACCGGTAGCACTTCGCCGCTGCTAGGCGGGCACAAGGCCAGACGTTCCAGTGCCGTCTTCTTTTTTTGGATCAAATCCAAATCAGCACGCCAGCAGACCTGCACATCGGCTGCGCCTTCGCGAGGCCCATGTAGAAACGACGCCACATCGGGCGAAGGTTGTGGTGCCGGTGCCGTCTGCGCCCAGCAATCGACGTGGGCGGGAAGCATCACCGGAGCATCGGCGGACGGCGCGTTGAGTGCAGAAAGGGTATCGCCCTTTGGCAGCTTCTCCTCGATAGGAGCGATCCCGAAATCCACCTCACCGTTTTCGTTCTTGCACTCGTTGAGCCAAGTCCAAGTATGGGTCAAGGCCTCTCCGTAAACAGGATCGACCTGCTTTTTGTTCTCATCGGCCTGATCACCGCGTACTAGTATCATCGCTCGTGCGTCAATCGCCCGCCCCATGCGGTTCAAGCGACCGAAACGCTGGCGCAGCGCGTCGAGACTGGCGCACTCGGTCACCAAGCCATCGAAATCGAGATCGGCCCCGACTTCCAGGGTTTGGGTAGCCACGACAATCACCGGCTTTGCCAGTGTGCGTCGGGCCGACTGACCGGATTCGAGGGGTTTCAAGCGTTGCTCAACCAAGTCATTCTTATCAACGGGGCGCATCCGCCCCGTTAGCAATACGGCGTCAAGGTCCGCCCGGCCGTAGAGCAGACAATAGGTCGCTCGCGCCGTGGCGACGCGGTTGACGAACACTGCGATAGCGCGGCGGTTCTCCCCGACAAGCTCCAAGGCCGCGTCGGTCAAAGCCCGAGCCAATATACTTGTGGCCTGCTTTCCCTTGGCCTTTTCGACGGTCTTCAGCATGGCAGGCTTTTGCGCTAGACAACGTCGGCCAAGTAGATGAGCGGGATCGCGGCTTTCTTCGGATAGGTCCTCGAATAGGTCCATCCCTGGCGGCGGTGTCGCTGACATCACCACCGGATAAAAGGGTCGCCCGAGCGGAGTGCGACCCCAATTTTGATAGCACCGCACCGCTTGCAAGGTTTGCAGGAATGGCTGGGCGCAATGCGCCTCGTCGAGCAAAATCAGGCTGTCGTTGGAGACCAACCCCGCGGCTATCGGCCATGTGCTAGGGCCGCGGCCATAGGCGCGAAACAACAGGCGGGAGCCGAGCTGATCGACCGTCGAGGCCATCACCATGGGTTGAAGCGGACTGTTCATCCAAGCCTCCGAACGGTACATGCCGCCGCGCAATACATAAGCAGCCAACGGCCGGGCCTCCTCGAACCCGTCCGCCGCCCCGTGGGCGATCTGACGTAGTCCATCGGCCACGCGCTTGAGGATGCCGACCTCAGCGTCGGCAAGACGTTCAGCTAGCAGCTGGGCCCGCTCGTATGCTTGGTCCACGATTACGCGCCGATCTACGACCAAGAACACGCGCCGCGGTGCCGTGATGTGTTGCTTCTGGGCCAACCGAGACGCCTGAGCTGCTAACGCGAATACCGCAATGTCCAAGCACGCGGTCTTGCCCGCTGCTGTCGGCAAGGCAATAGCTTCGGGCCAAGGCTTCGCTGGACAACCCAGCACCCTATCGACCAAGGCTTGCTGCCAAGCAAAGGGCCGATAATCCCATAACTCGCGGAAAAACGGGCCGAAGTCTGTCGCGTTTAGCTCAGGCACGGTCCGCACCTTGCTCATCCATCGGGCGGCATAGTCCATATCCCCGGAACCGGCCTGCCCCCACGAGCACCGGGCCGCACACTGGCTCCGCAAAGATGAGTACCACGTGGTTGTGGCTACGGCGTCCGCCATCGCTTTTGCGCGTCAACGGCGGATAGGATCGGGCATGAGGTACGCCTGCGACTAGCGAGGCCGGATGCAGCCGCACCGCGCGGGGGCGCGGCAGACCGATGTGTTCGCACATGTCCTTCACGCTCTCGGTGGCCCGCTCCCACTTGTCCTTGCCGTCAAAATGCCGATTCAGAACTACCGGGGTCACGCTTGCCCAAACGCGCGACTTTCGGGTCCAAGTGTCCGAGTCGAGGTTTTTCGGGGGGCGTTCGCGGGTTTCCAGCGCAATAGCACACTCGAACCACTGGCCATCAAACAGCGGATACTCACGCGGCAATCCGGTAGATGGATCGCGCAGGAACGGTTCGAGGCAATGCCCGGCTTCCCCCGTCGGCAGGACCATAGCCAGCCCCATAATCAAGCCGTCCGCATACTCTGCTCCTACAAAGGGGAGAGGCATCAAGGCCAGATGCGGTTCGGCAGTAGGGGTTCCGTCCCGACGATGGCCGCTCAACCACTCGGGGGGCGGTTGTTCGGGACACGCGCTCAGCAACAATCCACGTAGAGCCGCCGTGAGCTTGAGCGTCGCTGGCAGAGACACGCGCTTGCCCTTGATGCCGAGGACGATGAGTCGAGGGTCAAAAATCGAGCCGGGGACTTCCGGGTCTTTGTCCTTCGGTGATCGATCATATCCCTGCCAGCGGCTGGGCACCGGACGCCGGGTCGGCGGTCTCCCATTGGGAAAGCGGTTTTTCAACCGCGCCTTCATTTCCTTGATGTACTGTCTTTGCTCGCGAGGACTTCGCCTGCTATTCGATCTACCTCCACCTTGCTTTGCCGCAGTAAGTCGATCTCGGATCGCGTCAACATCCGGGGAGCGGGCGAGGTACCGAGCCTCCGACTGAGTAAGGCAATCGAATGCGTGGCCGAAGTGTTCCTTCCACCATTGCTCAAAGTCTGCTCCGTGCTTTTGTCGGAGTTCATGTAGTTGCTCCTGTGAGGGGTTTAGTTTAGCGGAGTAGGGTTTGCCCGTCAGCGCAATGGCCCCGACGACCAGACCGCCCTGTTTTTCTATCCAACCGCGCAGGTTGGCCAACGTACCGCCTTGGCCGACGAAATCATCCACCATCACATACTCGCGACCAGCCTCAATGGGGCCATCAAAGCAAGCCTGACGAGCCAGGCGACCATAGCCGTCCGCGCCCGTGTGAGAGACGATGTTCGTCTGTACAATAGCCGTCTCGCGGGGGAACCCCAAGCACTCGCTCAGCAGTCTCGTCAAGGCCGCAGGAATGGCATTGAGACCTTGGCTTTCCCAAGCATGTGCGCTTACCAGTATGGGATTTCCGCTTTGGCTGACCGCGCCAATCAGGGTCCCCACCGCAGCGATCCCGGTTTCGTCAACCAAGCTGTTGACGAGATTTGTCGCGGCCACGGCGTCCCCTCTCGCTTTCGCGTCGTGATACGCGGAGTGCTGCTTGGTCTGGGATTCTCCGGCCAGCAAAACCACGTCTGCGAATGCTTCCCACGCCACCCTTGGCGGGTGTTTCATCTCCTTGAGTTCCGCTTCAGCTTGCTCGATCGCGCCGCGCAGGTCCTGATATTCAATCCACGCGGCGCGGTTACAGGCTCGGATAAGTCCATCAAGCCGACCCGTGGTCGGAATCCGCAAGCGGTGTCTGGCAACTTCTTCGGTCGGTTTCCAATTAGCGGCGACCTGGCAGTCATCCTCAAACCACGCTTGTACAAAGGAGGCCGAATGCCCCACATGCGTAATTTTGGCGGCTAGCTGTTTCAGGGCGTCGCGATGCGAACCCCACTCGACCGCTGGCCAAATCAGATATGCCGTTGGGTCGTGGGGAATGGCGACTGGGAAACCACGAGGCTGGCGCGACCGATGCTCGGGTAGTACGTCCAAGCCAGCCTTCTTTAGTTTGCCCAAGTCTCCACTGATGGGCATGGTGCTTTTAACACATGCGTCGTTGGTGGGTACATAGCTAACAACAGCGACGCGCCTTTCCGCGTCTGAAGCCGCAATCGCAGGGGGCGGCAGCGTTTCCAGCCAGCGCAGTGCTTCGCCTTCGGCGGGATCTTCGCCGGTCTCAAACCAAGCGGCGGCCAACGCCATGAAGACCCGGTCTGGATGCGGCGGCCATTCGGCTCGTTCTTTCTTGGCCCCGTCCGCAGCGGCCATCGCCCACCCGTTTAGGTAGTGGAGGCCAAGAGCGAACATTATTCTTCTTCCGCTCCCCCCAACTCTTGGCTCCTCCGCACCAATTCGACTAAATCGTCCGCGGGAGTCAGTTCGATGGTGCCCTCCCATGGCAGATGCGCGGCCTTAGCCTCGCAGATTGCTTGATTCAGCAGTTGGAGTGCGGCGTCGGGCACAAGCTCGAACTGTCGCGGTTCCTCACCGGGGCGATCGAGTAGCTCCCAGACGGACTCTTGCTCGGCAAAGAGCTGGCAGCGGGAGCGCAGATCCACATCAACGCGCGCTAGGGTACCGGCGGCGAGGCCCAAGGCCGCCAGTACGGTGCGAGCAGCGAGATCGGTCGCGTCGTCGGAATGTGATGCGCCGTTGAGCGGGAAGCGGAGGCGGCGCAAAACCGACAGCGACAACGTGGTTGTCTGCCGCGCTTTCGACAGGGTGAAGCCGCCGTCTGAGATGCTGGGAGGGATATTACCGTGATTGGCCTCCGCGGGTGTCCCCTTCTTCTTCAATTTTTTGTTGGTCTCGCTTAAAGTCCAGTGTGGCTTATTGTCGCTTTCAGCTTGGTGCTCGTACAGCGTAACGCCCCCCTTCCCAATTTGTGCAGGATCTAGGCGGCTGGCTGTCTTCACCCCAGCTACCGCGTTATACCCTACGATCTCCGACACCAAGGCCCGCTGGAACTTGCAGCCAAGGCCCCCGCGGGGCCCGGTCGAATCCCACAAGCCAAATACCAGTGCGGTCGGGCACAGACCGAACAGACCGGTGGCGTTGCGAATGTCAGCGGTATTGAGCATGGCTCCTTTGTCCGATTTGCGGAACATTAGGCCATCCAACAAGCTGTCGCGAAACAGCGCGTCCGCAATCCGATGCGGAGCTTCCAAGCTGGATATGGCAAATTTCTTAGGTAGTTTCTCTTGGTCAAAGTGCGTCACCAACAAAGGCAGTTGGACCTTGCCGCCGCGGTGCGCTTCCAGCAATGCCAACTCCATCCGGTTAGCCTGCGACTGCACGGAGTCTAAAAGAACGCACTGCCACTCCTCACCAGTCTTCGGGTCTATGCGGTCTTCTGTCGCGTATTTCCCGTTTTCGTAGGTCGGTGGGAACACCTTGTCGCCGGGGCCACCGGCCGGTTGGTAGTCGGTTGTACACCGAAAAGCGGCGGCGGTTCCGGCAACCGCATCTTGCAAAGTCTGTAGCTCAAGGGCCATAAGTTAAATCTCCTGTTACTTGCATATCGGCCTTTGATGTTATCTAAAACTGCCTTGATGGGCAACAAATGAAGGGAGGGATTGGAATACCTGTAGCCGCTTTCCACCAGCTTGCGGCCTGTGAACTCGATCAGGGACAGGACCCGTTCTCCATCGGCTCCCAAGTATTCTTTGTTCATCGGGCGGCTTGGTGGCCTGTTTTGGCGTGTGACGGGCGCGAGCGGTTCGCTTAGGGGTTGGGGGTTGGCTTGTGCCTTCGGCGCGTGTACGGGCCATTTCCGGGCTTGTGGCGGCACACGACACATTGGCGGCCATAGCGGCCGCGGTCGTTGACGCGGCCCGCCGTCTATTTCTAGCCCGGAAGTGCAATACTGGCTACGGCTTGGCTCATAGTCGTCAACGCGAAGCGCGGCCCACTTCGCAGCCATCCGCCGCTGGGCCTCGCGGTTGAGCCGCCGCCGGTGCTGACGGCTGCACGACATGGAATACCGCGACGGTATTCCATACTCGGCATCAATAGGGCGCAGGTTGGTTGGCCACCCGCTCACCCACATACAGCACCTCTCTTGCCCAAGATTTAGTAAAGCAGCCCCATTCCCGAGTTCAGGGAGTAAATATTCTTTAAAAAAAACCGTTTTAGGGGGGGCGGTGGTTTGGGTACGTACTGGGTACTTTGGGCTATAATGAAACGCGCGCGTTGTGTACCGTCATGAGTGACATTTGTACCGTCATGAGTGACATTTGTACCGTCATGAGTAGGCATGTGGATAAAAAGTGTACCGTCATGAGTAGGCATGTGGATAACGTCTACGCAGGTCCGAAAATCCGCCACAAGTTGTGCTCGCGGACGAGCTCAATGACTCCATCGTCGGCCAAGCGTTCAAAGGCATCTATTGCCCTACCCGGATTATTCCGTCTGTTCAGGTCTAGCCCGATCATCTCGGTCAGTTCGCCTTTAGTCAGTCCTCGGACATAGCGAGTTGAGGGGTTCGGTCGGAGCTTGCCGTCTTTGCCCTTCACGGCCTGCTCGACTGCTTTGCCTTGCTCGGCCGATAGGTGCATGAAGTCTACGGCGGCTAAGTACGCCCTGTAGAGCACGGCGGACACTTGCCCGTATTGGCACAAGCGTTGCCAGTCGAGTCGTGCGCCATAGGCCGCTGTCTTGGGGATGCGGATGGTAAACTCAACAAAGGGATCGCTCGGCTCCTTGGGGATGACGGTCGCGCCGACGACTTGCACATACCCTAGGCCTTGGATTGCGACAAAGCCGAGCTCCTTATTCATCCGAAAAAGGGCGTCGGGCAGGTGCTGCCAATCTCGTGTCTGATTGTGCCAACCATCGGGGTGTAGCCAACGGATGACCTCGTTGGTCGGCAAGCTGAGGGTGTGCCACTGGCCGTCGCGCTTCGCTATCGGGAGGTGCAGTATAGCACCGACAAAAAGACGCATGTCCCACGGTGCCCCCCTCCCTTGCCGCATGGTCTTTCCGCCAGCCCGGTCAAATAAGTCGAGGAGCCAAGATGCCGAGCCTTTGGGCGTCAGTTCAGGTAAGTCAAGCATGAGCTGTACGCCTTCCGGCATAGGCATGGGCTGACGGGCTTGCAGTAGGAAACGGTCTTTGTCACCGTCGGTGTTCCAGTTGGCTAGCACCGCCCGCGGTCGAGGACGGTACGGCTCAACGGGTTTGGGCTTTGACCACCACGTTCGGATAGGCGCTGCGGCGGGATGTGTCTCGATAGGCTGGTCGGTCAGCATCCATTCAAGATGCTCTACCATGAAGCGGTATAGCGGATCGTCCGCTGTCGCTGAAGAGCCTTGATCAGTGTCCTTTGTTGCTAAAGCCCCCAGTTTAGAAAAGTTGGCTTGCTCGTCAGGTCGGGGCTTGCCTTGGTGATCCCTATCCCATAGGAATACTTCAAGGCGTTCAATAACCTCGTCGGGTGTATCGGCACCGCGGAAGAAGAACTCTGCGGCGGTCTCTTGGTGCTGGTCAACCACGCCAGTACCAGAGACGGACAGCTCTTGGTGCTGGCTAAGGGTGTTGATGTACTCTTGGATGAGGGTTTCAGCCCGGCTGGACTCGTGACATAGCCAGTAGTGGATCGGCTCGCGTTCGGCGTCTGTCATGCGGTCGTATGCTGCCCGTATGTCCTCGGGCAGCGATTCGGGAAGTTGCGTTGATCCTTTACTCATGTGTGCGGACCTCGCTGTTATACTGGCGGCTTGAGTTGTCTGCCGAACACGTTATCACCGTCGGGCGCATGGCTAACCGTTCCGTCGGTTGCCCCATCCCATAACCAAACCGTTTTGTCCTGATGCCGCCACTGTCGAAGATTTGACCATCCGGCAGAAACAATACCGATTCAACTCCACTCGTATAGCCGAGGAGGACGACTTCGAGGTCTGATGGCTTGACTAGGTATTGTCTGGGTCGCTTTGATCCTGTTCGTTGTCCTGTTCGTTGTAGGTCTGATCGACTCTAGGCGGCCCCGGACCGGAATCGTCGCCGGTAGAGCAGCTACCCGCCGTCTGCTCCGAGCTACTCCCGTTACCGCGGTGTTTGCGCACTGCCCGTTGTTCCGGGTCAATCAAGCGTAGGCGACCGCGGTCCGCGGCTGAGGCACACGTGCCGTCGCTAGTGCGCCGCGACAGCACCAAGCCCCCGGAGAAGTCCCACGTGAGCCGGTCGGCGTTGAGGTTAGTGAACCTACTGGGGCTAGCCGCCGTGTGGGGCACGAGGCCCCCGACGTATCGAACCGGGACGCTCCATCCGGGATGGCGACGTTGCTTCAATGAGGCCGAGGCGAAAAACTCCCGGAAATGGCATCCATTAGGCAGTGATAAAAAGGGGGTGTTATTTCCTTCAATTTCAAACAATTTTAGAGACCAACGACCACGGAAAACCGCGGAGAGCTGGTAGCACTAGAAACAGCCGGCACCGGCAAAGGCTATACGCCGTTGCAAAAAGCAACATTTGACGAAGTATGGAGCGGATGCCAAGGCCAAAGACAGATACGGCAAGACGCCGGCGGACTACCGCTACATTGACTTATGGGGAGTATAACGCCTGACTTAACGCCTGACTTGACACGGATAAATTAACGTTGTTTACTCTCTTTAAGGCTGGCACTTTCGCCGCCGCAAACAAGGGAGTTTGTCAATGGAACAGAGGACGGAACGAGACGCTTTAGGTCGCCGCAAGCCGCGCCGCCAAGCCCAGTTCGCCCGCCAAGTGGCCGTTAAGCTCGAAGCCGACGCGCTTGCCCGCGTGGAAGGGCTGGCCGATGGCTACGGATTAAGTGTTTCGGAAGTGCTGCGCCGCTGCGTGGCAACGGGCTTGCCGCGGGTCAAGGACGCGCTGCGCAAGGCAAAGGACGGTGTGCTATGAGCGAGCCTATCACCCAAGCGCAAGACCATGATCGCCGTATTGGACGGCTGGAAGGCATCGCCGAGCAGCTCACGTACCGACTGGATAGCCTGGAGCGCGGCCTAGCCGAAGTTCGGCAAGCCATCGAAGAGCAAGGCCGCCAGACGGCCGCCCGTATGGACGCGCTACGACAAGAACACCGCCGTGACTTTCGCTGGCTAGTGGGCATTCAGCTAACGACCTTGCTCGCGCTGGGTACGCTCATCTTGGCACGCTTGCCGGGCTAAGGGCCGTGCGCACCACTAAGACCCGCCCCGTGCCACTATCGCCCGCCGAAGTGGCAGCGGCTGGACGCGCTGAAAGAAGAGGGCTGGCCGCGGGTTGAGACCGCCCAGCGCAAGGCAAAGGAAGGGACGCTATGAGCGAGCCTACGACCCAAGCGCAAGCCCATGATCGCCGTATTGGACGGCTGGAAGGCATCGCCGAGCAGATCACCTACCGCTTGGACAGCCTAGAGCGTACCGTTGCCGAACTGCGGCAAACCATCGAAGAGCAAGGCCGCCAACTGCGGCAAACCATCGAAGAGCAAGGCCGCCAAACCGTCGCCCGTATGGACGCGCTGCGACAAGAACACCGCCGTGACTTTCGCTGGCTGGTAGGCATTCAGCTAACGACCTTGCTCGCGCTGGGTACGCTCATTTTGTCGCGCTTGCCGGGCTAAGGGCCGTGCGCCCGCAACGCTGAAGGCCCGCCCGTCGATGCGCCGCCCGCCCGTTTTAACTCGAAAGTTCGCCCGAGGCCATCCCCCAAATCTTGAGTAGGGGGAGTTTTCAATGAGTATTGACATGGACTTCAAGAACGACAGGGTCAGCATCCTGCTCAGGGCGACGGGGCCCTAGCCCGTGGAGTTGCTAGGCGCCCTGCTGCTCATCGCCTCCCTCGGCACCGCCGTGGTGGTCCGCTTGACCCGTATGGCCCGGCGGACGCCGCGGCCGACCTCGCCGGGCTGGCCCCCGCTGGCCTACCTCATCGTGGCCCTGCTCGTCCTCCTCGGGCTCATCCTCATACCCTGATCACGAGCGTTCGCTAGCCAATACTAGAGAATAATGCCGCTGTCTAACGAGATGCTTTAGGCCGCCGCAAAGCCCGGTGCCCCGTGCGCTATACCCCGCAGATAGCCGTTGGGCTGGACGCCGACGCCCGCTGCGAGCTGTCTATCGCCGAGGTGGTGCGCCGTTGCGTGGCTTCGGGCTTGCCGCGCCTTGAGGCCGCCCAGCGCAAGACAAAGGACGGTGTGCTATGAGCGAGCCTATCACCCAAGCGCAAGACCATGACCGCCGTATTGGACGGCTGGAAGGACTCGCCGAACAGCTCACCGAACAAAACCGCCAGACCAACGCCCGCCTAGACCGCATTGAGCAAGCCATCGAAGAGCAAGGCCGCCAACTACGGCAAGCCGTCGCCGAGCAAGGCCGCGAGCTGCGGCAAGAGCACCGCCGAGACTTTCGTTGGGTAGTGGGCATCCAGCTAACGACCTTGCTGGCCCTCGGTTCGCTCATCCTGCTGCGCTTGCCGGGCTAAGAGCCGTGCGCACTACCAAGACGATTGTCGTGCCGCTATCGCCTGCCGAAGTGGAACGGCTGGCCGCGCTGAAAGAAGAAGGCTGGCCGCCGGTTGCGGCTGGTATGGCAACAACGCCGCCCGCGCCGAAGGGCCGGACGCCCGCGAAGTTGAAGGTGTGCCGGTTGATGCGCCGCCGCCCGTTTTAACTCGAAAGTTCGCCCGAGGCCAAGAAAAAGGGCCAGAAAGTCAAAAAAAGTCCTTTTTCTTGGCTGCGACCAAGAGACCACGCACGTGCCCTGCCCACCGTTGGTGATCCAGCTTCACAGCCCGCTTTGACACCCACGGCATGGCCGAGCCGTTCGAGTTCGAGCTGCCCGAGCTCGATGAACACAAGGAGGCCCCTTATGCCTGATCGCTATACGGAATGGCTGGCGGAGTGGACGAGGAGCCCCTCGGTCGTGCCTCGTAGCCGGGTAGAATGGGCCAAGGGCTGGCGGGCCGGGGCGCCCGCCTACCGCGGCCGGGGCGCCTGCCTACCGCGGCCGGGCCGCCCATCTTGTCCCGGGGCGTCTCTATCCCGAGGTCTATACGCCCTCGTGGAAGCCCCTGACGCCCAACCGGTCGCGGGCTATACATGACCACTCCCCCACCGGCTTCGCGTGGGGCTACAGCGGCTCTGGGCCGTCTCAGCTAGCCTTGGCTATCCTGCTGGACGCCACCGATGACCCAGCCTTCGCTAAGGCCCACTACCAGACGTTCAAGCGGCTCCATGTAGCCTGCTTCGACGACGAGGTATGGCAGTTCGACTGCTCCGTGCTTAACAGCTTCATAGACCTTCAGCGCGAGAAGGACGTTATGAGCCGCGATAAAGATTGCGTACTGCCACGTTACAAGGGTGCTTACGCGAACTGATTAAAGCCGGCGGACATAGCCAACGCCGACGTCCCAGCCAGCCGCGAAGCTGGAACAGACAGAACCGAGAGATCAGAGCTAGACAACGACCGTGCGGCGACCGCGGCCGAAGGCCCGGCGAGCGAGGGCCAGCGGCGAAGGCAGGACGTCGGCAGCACCGGACACGGACGGCGAGCGAGCACCGAGAAGGAAGGACGAAGGCCGCGGGGAGAAGGACCGACAGAGCGACCGCTTGGCCTTGCGCCAAGCTCAACGCCAGGCAGAAAACGGCGAGCGACTAGTACGGATTGCGTGGTAAAAGCGAACACAATAGCAAACCGGACACTATTCTTCATAGGGAAACGAGCACCGAGAGCACACCAGAAGGCCAAAATTGAGCCTATCGACTAGCCAGCCAGTAGCTGGACAGCACTGGCGAAGGCACGGACACCGCGAAAACAGCCGAGAGCTGGACAGCACCGGCGAGAAGGGCCAGAAAAGGCCATCGACAGAGCAAACGAGCACCGGGAGACGGCGACGCAGACAGAGAACGCCGTCAGAGGCCGTCAAACGGCTTGTAACGGGTGAGGCGAGCTTGTAGAGGAAGAAGGCTAAGGCGGCGAACCGCGCGGAGAAGCCAAGAGCGAGCGGTCCCATAGCTGAAAACCAGTGTTGGGCATAGGCCGAAAGGTGTCACCGATAGACCAGAGCACCCGGCGATAGGACCGCAACGCCTCTACTTTGGCCTCGACAGCCGACGGCGAAGGCACGGCGAGTGAGCACCGAGAAGCCAGCCAGCCGCGGACCGCGGCAAGAGCCAACGGCGAACCCATCGCCTCAAGAGCAGCCAGCACTTGAGAGAGCACCGGGCGCTTTAGCCAATCATGGACGGTTGACTTTGGCTTGCCCATCACTCTAGCGACAGCACGACCGGACAAGCCCGGAGTCAGCTTGAGAATAAACGCCTTGACTGCACACTTATCAGCACGAGCGGCCGTGACCTTATGCGAGTTCACACAACCACGCGCACACGCTTGTAACGAATACCGCGCCGGCCAAACAGCCAGCACCGAAGCCAGCACTTGGTTATAGCTGGGTATATCCGCTTGAGTAAGACCGCAGCGAAGCAAAAGGTCTTTGCCTTGCTTGCGTATCCGAAAGGCGATCTCTTCGGGAGAAGCACCGGCATGTATGCGCTTTATTTGCCGAGCATCCCGTTTCCACTGCCAAACGAAGCCGGACACATCCGAAGGATAGCCCGGCAGCGGCGAGGGCCGATTAATGCGATTATTGACCGAGTGATCAACGGCCTCGACCAGGTGCTTAGGACCCAGCGGCGAGCCGTAAGAGCGGTTCAGAGACGGGGCGTAGCCATACATCCGGCGCAGAACGGCCGACCGCAGAGCAGAAGGCGAGCGGGAAGGACAACGGGACATCTCCGCACGGACAACACGGCGAGTCAAGGGATCTAGAGCACGATCCAAAAAAAGAAGCCGATCATACTCAGCTTGACCCTGAAGGCGTCGAGGGATTAAATTAGATGTAGGGGTAGGCGCGGGCACGAGCCGCGAACAACCTTTAGCCCGTTGCTGTTAGCTCTCTACTAACGGCAGCGGGCGTTTTTGCGTGTACGGACGCCAAAAGCTGGACAGGCCGAGAGAGCCAGCCAGCACAGAGAAAAACCTACTAGGCGAGCGTACCGCTCACGCAGCATCCACCAGCGCGTCCTAATCAACACGCGGGGAGCACAGCAGGAGATGTGGTAATCTCACACCACATTTCAGCCCAGCGGGGAGCGACCCCGCCAGCAGCAGGAATAATACAGCGCAGGGGACGCTAACGCAAGACCTATAGAGCGCAAGATCCACCAAGTGGTCGCGCAACAGCCAGCCAAGCAAGGCTCTGCGCCGCTGGCCGCGCTGTTCACACTAGAGCTGCTCTTGTCGATACGCACCGACGCCCGCGCTGGCCACCGCCGCACCTTCCCCATACCCCGCCGCGTTTTGTACGAGGACTGGAGCAATAGCGACGCGAAGAACTTTTCGCACCGGCAAGCCCAGCGACAGGACGCCGCGCTAAGGGCCGTGAACGCCCTTGTCTTTGATTGTGGCGATAGGGGGGCTGGTATCGGCCCTTCTTTGTCGAGTATGCCACCGGCAAGGGGCTAAACGACACCATAGGCTTTGCGTTTCGCTTGCCGCCCGAAAGCCAGCGAGGACTTGTTCTTTGCTACTCGCCTATTCAGTATCGTTTGGTGCCCTACGCTTCACCCGCAGTCCACACCGCGAGTTGGTGCCAAGCGGGTCGGAATGCGCCTTGGTGGCGAAGTAAAAAGAGTACTGGCGATAAAGGGACAACGCTCTATATTTGAGTAGAGACACAAATGAGTTCCTGAGTATTTGAGGATATAGCTTATGCCGATAGTCGCCGTACTGAATCAGAAGGGCGGCAGCGGGAAGACCACCTTGGCGATCAACTTGGCCCATGCGCTCCAACAGGATGGGGAAAGCGTCCTGTTGGTGGATGCAGACCCCCAGGGCTCGGTTCGGGATTGGCACGAAGCCAATGGGGGGGCTGTCTTGCCGGTGGTAGGGCTAGATCGGGAGACTCTGGCGCGGGATCTGAAAGTGGTGGGGTCCTACGATTGGGTCCTAATCGACGGCGCGCCCCAAATAGCCAAGCTGTCCGCGGTGGCCGTGAAGGTGGCCGATTTGGTTCTGATCCCGGTTCAGCCGTCGCCTTTTGACGTGTGGGCCTGCGCCGATCTGGTCGAGATGGTTGAGGCGCGCCAGGAGGTTACGGGCGGTCGGCCTCCGGCCTATTTTGTCGTGTCGAGGGCGATTAAGAACACCCGACTAAGCCAAGCAGTCGGCGCGGCCGTGGCCGACTACGGCCTGCCCGTGTTCCAATCAGGAACTACCCAGCGAGTCGCCTATCCCACCGCCGCCAGCGAGGGAGCCACCGTCCTGGCGACCTTTCCCGACGAGATCCAAGCGATTAAAAACGAACTGAAGGAGGTTTGGGGCCATGCTGCAAGCTAAGAAGTCCACGCGCACGTCCGAGGGCAAGCAAGAGGCGTTAGAGGCCTTGAGCGAGGCGGAAAAGGTGCGGCTGAACTTGGATATACCCAAAAGCACCATGCGCCAGCTCAAAATGCACGCTGTCGAGCGGGAGACTACTGTCAGTGAGATCGTCCGGGAATTGATAAATGAGTATTTGAGTAGATAATCATTTTAGTATCTGAGTAAATATGGTCGCCGGGGGTGGCACGAAACGGTGCGGCTTCTGGTCTTGTAGGTAGATCAACTAGCTATCACGACAGCCCCAAGGCGTGTCAACCCGATTCTTAGTGTTGATTGGCTCTTGGACACCACCGACTTACAGATTGAACACAAGGACGACAACGCAGAAGGGAAACGGCGCGACCGCTTCTAGGGGCCGGCAAGGCGGCCATGAGGAACAGAATATCTTTACGAAAGTCGTGTGCATGGAATACCGGGCCGGTATTCCATCTTGGCTCCAGCAAAAGGCGATCCTTGCTCGTGACTGGCAGCACCGGCCCGACGCCCTTTTCCGCATGAACAGGGTGCTAGGCGTTGTCGAAATTGAAGGCCTTAGCATATGTGCAAGTCGGTGGCGCAACCATCATCTCCAAGAGGCCGCGCGATCCCTTCGTTGAGTTTACCATTCGCATCCCCACAAGACAGCGGCCTATGGCGCAAGACTCGACTGGCAGCACTTGTGCCAATATTGCCCCTTATAGTGATAGTGAGTATGAAGCTATACTTGACAATGATACGCGCCTTGTAGATACTCTCTTTAGGCTGGCACTTTCGCCGCCGCAAACAAGGGAGTTTTTCAATGGATGCAAGGACGGAACGAGACGCTTTAGGCCGCCGCAAAGCACGCCGCCAAGCGCACTATGCCCAGCAGATGGGCGTTAAGCTGGACGCTGAGGCCAAAGCCCGCGTGGAAGCACTGGCCGACCGCTACGGGCTGTCTATCGCCGAGGTCTTGCGCCGCTGTGTCGCTTCGGGCTTGCCGCGTGTTAAAGACGCGCTGCGCAAGACAAAGGAAGGGGTGCTATGAGCGAACCTGTAACGCAAGCCCAAGACCATGACCGCCGTATTGGACGGCTGGAAGGTATCGCCGAGCAACTCACGCACCGCTTGGACAGCCTTGAGCGCGCCGTTGCCGAACTTCGGCAAGCCATTGACGCGCTACGCCAAGAGCACCGCCGTGACTTCCGTTGGCTGATTGGTGTTCAGCTTACAACCCTGCTAGCCCTTGGTACGCTCATTTTGGCGCGCTTGCCGGGTTAAAGGCCGTGCGCACCACCAAGACGATCCCCGTACCGCTTTCGCCCGCCGAAGTGGAGCGACTGGACGCGCTAAAAGAAGAAGGCTTGTCGCCGGTTGCGGCCTTGCGCGAAGGGCTGCGCCTAGTATGGCAACAGCACCGCCCGCGCCGAAGGGCTGGACGCCCGCGAAGTTGAAGGTGTGCCGGTTGATGCGCCGCCGCCCGTTTTAACTCGAAAGTTCGCCCGAGGCCAAGAAAAAGGGCCAGGAAGTCAAAAAAAGCCCTTTTTCTTGGCTTTCTGATTGACAATCAAAGAGAAATAGTGTCAGTTAAAAAAGAAGGGCACTCAGCGGATAGCAGCCGCCAGTGCCCGAGGCCATCCCCCAAATTTTGAGTAGGGGGAGTTTTCAATGAGTGTTGACATGGACTTCAAGCACGACAGGGTCAGCATCCTGCTCAGGGCGACGGGGCCCTAGCCCGTGGAGCTGCTCGGTGCCCTGCTGCTCATCGCCTCCCTCGGCACCGCCGTGGTGGTCCGCTTGACCCGTATGGCCCGGCGGACGCCGCGGCCGACCTCGCCGGGCTGGCCCCCGCTGGCCTACCTCATCGTGGCCCTGCTCGTCCTCCTCGGGCTCATCCTCATACCCTGATCACGAGCGTTCGCTAGCCAATACTAGAGAATAATGCCGCTGTCTAACGAGATGCTTTAGGCCACCGCAAAGCACGGTGCCAAGCGCACTATGCCCAGCAGATGGGCGTTAAGCTGGACGTTGAAGCCAAAGCGTGCGTGGAAGCGCTGGCTGACCGCTACGGGCTGTCGATCTCCGAGGTATTGCGCCGCTGTGTGGCTTCGGGCTTGCCGCGCCTTGAGGCCGCCCAGCGCAAGACAAAGGACGGTGTGCTATGAGCGAGCCTATCACCCAAGCGCAAGACCATGACCGCCGTATTGGACAGCTGGAAGGACTCGCCGAGCAACAGGCCGAACAAAACCGCCAGACCAACGCCCGCTTAGACCGCATTGAGCAAGCCATCGAAGAGCAAGGCCGCGAGCTGCGGCAAGAGCACCGCCGAGACTTTCGTTGGGTAGTGGGCATCCAGCTAACGACCTTGCTGGCCCTCGGTTCGCTCATCCTGCTGCGCTTGCCGGGCTAAAGGCCGTGCGCGAAGGGAAAAGTGCTGCCAGTCGCGAGCGCGATCTAGATCGCCAAGCTCTTGCTTGACAGGGAGCCAACGACAACGAATAAACCGAATGCTTATTATTTCCTGGGTTTCTTCGCCCCGGCCTTATTGAAGCCAGCCTTACGTGGTGGCATCCCTTGGTGAGAGGGTTCCCCGCCCGTGTGAGGAGGAACCGCCTGTCCTCTCTGTCTGTCTTATGCTCTTTGCGAAAAGAATTTGCTCTACTCTCTTAAATCCATGTTTATTTTACCCCTCGTCCTAACTCGTGCTTCCCGCTCGTCGGGTAGCCTGCTGAGTACAAGAGCCTGTCAAAGGACGGAATAGCTAATAGATGGAGTCGCCCGCACCCATCTGCGTGAGTTAGGACAACTGCCCGGCCCTTCGGGGCCTACAAGCATCGACCCCCCCACTCAGAGCGGAAGGTCTATGATGAGCAAGAAATACTCAGCCAGCAGTTTCTGGGGAAAGCTAGCCAAGTCTGCAAAGACTGCGGGAAAGGAAGGCGTCGAGAGAGCCCTTATATTCTGTTGTGCAGCAGAAGACCCGCAGTACGTATCTCAGTTAGTAATAGCGTAAATTTATACAGAGGATTAAACAAAAATGGCTCTACCATTTCTTGGTCCTATTGGCCTTTTTGTCGGTAAAGTAGTTCTTGAGAGATTGATGGATTACATAAAAGATGAAGCAAAAGATAAAATAGAAAAGAGATTTAGAGACTATTGCATACCCCTCGTTGTCAATATCGTCTTGTTAAGTCTCGCAGCCATAGTTGTACCATGGTTTGCAACGCCAGGAACAACCCGTTATATCGTCTTTAGTGTCTATTTTTCAATAATAATTCATTTCTTCTTTAGATGGTCTCAAAGAATTTGGGGGTTCATTAAATTTTTGAAGAATCATAGATACAACTTGAGGGAATATATAGCGCAAGGCGAGAATATATGGAGGCGTTTTATTATTATTGTATTTTGGCGATCGATTTTTGTTCCTAAAATTTGGCTCTATGGGTCGTATATAGTATTGGCGACTGTATTATATATTCTGGTCTTTCGTCTGGTGATAGCTCCTTCTATCGAAAGTACGACCGGCTTGGGCTATATTGAATCAGCCGTTTACCCATTCATGTTTTCTATTGATTACTTTTTTGGCCCAGGTCTTCTTACATCTGTTGGCAATTTTTTGGCCTTTGACCATCCGCACCTTTCTGCCTATGTCACTCGATGGCTAGAAGAGGGCGCGGCTATGTCAGAGACCTTACTCATAAAATAAGCGCGTTCTCGTCCGCTCTACGTTGGTCGGTTGTCAATGCGGTTCAGCCCCCGCCTCGTCTCTCTATTCCGAAACCATGAAAATGAAGAAAAAGTTAATTGAAGTTGCGCTGCCGCTTGATGCGATTAACGCGGCGGCGGCGCGGGAAAAATCCATTCGCCACGGGCATCCTTCGACGCTGCATTTGTGGTGGGCGCGGCGACCGCTGGCTACGGCTCGGGCGGTGATTTTCGCGCAGATGGTGGATGATCCGGCGGAGGTGCCCGAGGAGTTTCCGACGCTGGCGGCGCAGGCGGCTGAGCGCGAGCGGTTGTTTGGTATCTTGCGGGAACTGGTGCTTTGGGAAAACACCGGCAACGAAAAGGTGCTCGGCGAGGCGCGGGCTGAGATTCGCCGGAGCTGGCGGCGGACGTGCGCGGATCATGCGGATCATCCGCGTGCCGCCGAGTTGTTTGATCCGGAGCAGTTGCCGGCTTTTCACGATCCGTTTGCGGGCGGTGGGGCGTTGCCGCTGGAGGCGCAGCGGTTGGGTTTGGCGGCTCATGCCAGCGATCTGAATCCGGTGGCGGTGCTCATCAACAAGGCGATGATCGAGATTCCGCCGAAATTCGCCGAGAAGCCGCCGGTGAATCCAACGGTTCGGGCCGACGAGGAATTGTTTGGCCGCGAGTGGAAAGGGGCGCAGGGGCTGGCCGAGGATGTGCGGCGCTACGGTGCGTGGATGCGGGGCGAGGCCGAGAAGCGGATTGGGCATTTGTATCCGCAAGTGGAAGTTACGGCGGAAATGGTGCGGGCGCGGCCTGATTTGCAGCGGTACGCCGGGCGCAAGCTGACGGTGATTGCGTGGTTGTGGGCGCGGACGGTGAAGAGTCCGAACCCGGCTTTTGCGGATGTGGATGTGCCGCTGGCTTCCACGTTCATGCTTTCCACGAAGAAGGGCAAGGAGGCGTATGTCGCGCCGGTGATTGAAGGACGCGGGTATCGGTTTGAGGTGCGGGCGGGTACGCCGCTTGATCTCGAAGCGGCGAAGGTGGGAACATCAGCCGGCAAGCGACGTGCGTTTCGCTGCTTGATGTCAGGAGTTCCTCTGCCGTATGATCACGTGCGAACAGAGGGCAAAGCCGGGCGTTTGGGTCAGCGGCTGATGGCGGTCGTTGCCGAGGGAGATCGGGGACGGGTGTATTTCTCGCCCTCGGCAGAACATGAGGCCATCGCTGGCGAGGCGAATCCGACGTGGAAGCCGGATTGCGAGATGCCCAAGAAGCACCGCAATTTCCAAGGTCCCGTCTATGGACTGGACAATCTCGGCGATCTCTTCACTGACCGCCAACTCGTCGCGCTGACGACCTTTTCCGACTTGGTCGGGGAAGCAATGGAACGCATCCGAAGGGACGCGGCTGCCGCTGGTTTGACCGCTGACGGAGCGAAGGCGTATGCGGAGGCGGTGGGGGTGTATTTGGCGTTTGCGGTGGATCGATTGGCAATGACCGCGAACAGCCTTGTTCGATGGAACCCGGTCGGCCAAAAGGCTCAGCACTGCTTTGGACGTCAAGCTCTGCCGATGGTGTGGGATTACGCCGATCCGAATCTTCTTGGCACGGCAACTGGTAGCGTTGATGCTGCAATGACCTGTGTAGCTGATCCTCTCGCTACTTCGCTATCACTTGAAAGCAAGGGGACTGGCCGACAAGCGGATGCAACGAGTGGGCTGAAGTCGTTCTCGCGAGTGATTTCCACCGACCCCCCGTACTACGACAACATCGGCTACGCCGACCTCTCGGACTTCTTCTACGTCTGGCTCCGCCGTTCCCTGCGTTCCATTTTTCCCGATTTATTCGCTACGCTTGCCGTGCCCAAAGCAGAAGAACTGGTCGCCACGCCTCACCGTCATGGCAGCAAGGACAAGGCTGAGCGATTCTTTCTCGATGGCATGACGCAGGCGATGCAACGCTTGGCGACCCAAGCGCATCCCGGCTTTCCGGTCACCATTTACTACGCCTTCAAACAGTCGGAGAAAAAAGGCGAGGGCGGCGAAGCGAGCACCGGCTGGGAAACGTTCCTCGACGCCGTGATCCGTTCCGGGTTCGCAGTCACCGGAACATGGCCGATGCGGACCGAACTCAGCAATCGCATGGTGGGCATGGGCACCAGTGCCCTCGCCTCCAGCATCGTCCTCGTCTGCCGTCGCCGTCCGGCCGACGCGCCCGCCGCCACCCGCCGCGAATTTGTGGCCGCGCTGCGAGACGCGCTTGCGCCCGCAGTCGCTCAGATGCAATCGGGCAACGTCGCCCCGGTCGATCTCGCGCAAGCCGCCATCGGCCCGGGCATGGCCATATACACGCGCTACGCCCGAGTGCTAGACGCATCCGGCCAGCCGATGACGGTGCGCCAAGCCCTCGCGCTCATCAATCAGATGCTCGACGAAGTGCTCGCCGAGCAGGAAGGCGACTTTGACGCGGACAGCCGCTGGGCGCTGGCTTGGTTTGAGCAACACGGATTTGACGCGGGCGAGTTCGGCCGCGCCGAGACCCTGTCAAAAGCCAAGAACACGAGTGTCGCCGGGCTGGTCGCCGCCGGCATCCTCGCCGCAAAAGCCGGCAAGGTGCGCCTGCTCAGGCCGGATGAGCTGCCGCTGGATTGGGACCCGACCACGGACGTGCGGCTGACCGCTTGGGAAATGGTGCATCACCTCATTCAAGTGCTGGAAGCAAACGGCGAAAATGCCGCCGCTGAACTCGTGGAAAAGCTCGGCTCAGACGCAGATGTCGCGCGCGAACTGTGCTATCGGCTCTACACCTTGTGCGAGCGCAAGAAACGAGCCGCCGAAGCGCTGTCCTACAACGGATTGGTGCAAAGCTGGCCGGAGATCATGCGCTTGGCACGGGAAAGACGCGCGACCGACGCCGGGCAGGCCGATCTGTTCGCTGAGAATGCGAACTAAAAATGCCAACATCCATAGACGAAAACCTCGCTAAAGAAGCGGCGGGGTCGGCGAATGAGAATTCTGACCATCGGATTGAGTATTTGAGTAAATAATCATCTTGGTATTTGAGTAATTCTGGGTCGTCGGGGGTGGCACGAACCGGTGCGGCCTCTGGTCTTGTAGGTAGAGCAACTAGCCATCACGACAGCCCCAAGGCGTGTCAACCTAATTCTTAGTGTTGATTGGCTCTTGGACACCCACCGACCTAGGGGCCGATCCCGAGGATCCAGATGAGTACCACGCCGAGAACATTTTCTGGGTGCCTATCGAGGCCCGATGGTCTCGTCTCAAGGAACAGACACGGCAACCCACTATCGGCCAAGTCGTGGACGAGGCTATGGCCGGTATTGAACGTGCCAACCCCACCCTAAAGGATGTGCTGCCCAAGGACTACGTCCGCCCCCGCATGTGCTAGGCGCCCTCCCCGGCCTGAGCCACATGGGTTGCCTCGTGGGCGGCCGCTGCCACGTCGCCCATGCCATTCGACTCGGACGCTTGGGGGGCGATACGACCCTTGCCCGGGTCGTAGTAGCCGCCCCGTGTAGGCCGACCATGCCCACGCCCATACCCACCACCGGGACGCCGCCGCCGTCCTCGGCCACCTGGCGGGCCGACACGGTGCCCTTGTGCCGGTTGCTGGCCCAGCGCGACAGCTGGATGGCCGCCGCCGAAGCCACCGCCACCCCTGCACTCAACAGAATACGATTCATAAAAAACCCCTTTCGGGTTATGGAGAAGCCAACACAAGCCGCCCTATGCAACCGGTCGGCGGTTTCTCCTGAGTACTATTTTATACCACAAAAGGGCGATAAACGGACGGCGAGAAGGCCGCCCTTGTGTGCGTCCTCGCCGCCTCCTCAAATCGTAGCCTTTTTGATGATGTACCCGCACAAGAGGCCGATCGTTCTCACTAAGAGGGACGCGCGAGGCAGGCTACGAAAAATGTAGAAGAGGAGCAAAACCTTGCCTTTTTCACCTTCCCTTGCTTACCTTACCCAACCCATAATAAAGGAGGCTTTCTCATGCCCTTGGTCGACGACTGGTCTACGGCGCAACTGATACTGTTGCCGCTCTCGTCCATACCCGACGAGGTCAACGAACGCATGGACGATTAGATACCGCCCGACCATGATCGGCGGTGTGCGTTCTGGATGTCGGTCCACCCGTCCAAGGCGGCGGACGACCCCACCGTCGTCCGTCTCTACATGGGCGACAAGGTGGCGGCGGGCCTACGGTCGGCGCTCCAGGAGACGGGTATGACCTTCGAGGAGATCGTCCGCATGCGGCTGCTGGCTATCCTCTGCGAGATGGCTATAAGCGAGGACCACAGCTAGGTCAGGGACTGCCATAGCATCCACCATCTTGCGCCCTCTGGCGCGGCGGGCTTTGTGTTGGCCAATGGCTCTATGTCGTCCAACCCGTCGGGCGAGGGCGACATCAGAAAGAATCTGATCGAGGCCGATCTGGTGGACTGCATGGTCGCGCTGCCCGGCCAGCTTTGATGGTGAGAAAGCCGCGGCCTGTCTGGAACTCGTGCCGGCCTTCATCGCCGCCGCCAGCGATCTCTACGAGACCATGAGCGGTGCAACATGGCAGTAGAGCACACTATCGACCTGTCGGCTAAACAGCGCGAGACGGTCTTAGCACTGTTGCAACGCCATCTGCCCGGAACGGCCGCTTGGGTCTATGGCTCCCGCGCAAAATGGACATCCCGCCCGCATTCCGATCTGGACTTGGTGGTGTTTGCCACGCCCGGCCAGCAGCGTGCCGTGTCCGATCTCCGGGAGGCGTTTGAGGAAAGCAACGTGCCGTTTCGGGTGGACTTGTTTGTGTGGGACGAAGTGCCGGACTCGTTTCGCAAGCAGATGGAGCGGGAGCATGTGGTGTTGGTGGAGAGGGAGAGGGCGGAGGTCGAGAGGAGTAATTGGCGCGAGGTAAAGCTAGGGGAGGTCACTGAGGTCAACGATGCGACCTATTCTCCCAAAGACGGCACCGGCTTGCCGGATCCGCTGTTGAACACCTCGAACAACGTGCTCAGGTCGCCCAAGTCCAGCATCGGGTTGACCGTGATTGTGAACGTCAGCGAGACGCTTTCGGCGCCAGCCGTCGCCGTGTAGGTGACCTCAACGGCCCCATCGGTCGCTGCGTCCGGCGTCCCGGAAATCGTCCGGGTGGTCGCGTTAAACGACAGCCCGGCTGGCAAATCCGACACGCTATACGTGATGGCTCCCTCGCCGCCCCGCGCCGCAGGCAGGACCAACGGCGTAATCGCCGTGCCCGCCGTGTAGGTGTGTGCAGAGACCGAAGCTCCCTCGACGAAAGCCAAGGAGAGCGTCTTCTCCTCATCGCCGTCCATTATGCCGCTATCCACGTCCGTCAGCACCAGCGTCGCCGAACCCGCCGTCAAGCCCGAACCCCTCGCGTGGAGGACGATCGTCTCGTCGCCTTCGGCCAAGCCATCGGCGACCGGGTCAATCCAAAAGCGCGTCGAACCCCTAAGCGAACCGGCCGCAATGGTAACGGCTGGATCGAACCGGGCCGAGTAGTCTGTACCGCGCGTGGCACTCGAAGCCGCGTCAATCGAGATGGCGACCGTCGCATCCGTGGCCAAGGGCTGGCCGTCCAGCGCGGCCATGACCATCACTTCCGTCCATTCCGCCGACTCGCTAATCGCGCTCGGCATCACCGACACCACCAGAGCCGTGCTGGCCGTCTCGTCGTCGGAAATCCGCAGGTCCACTTGCCCCCAACCGCCCGAAGCCGCCGCCCGAATACCCAAGTGCTTATGACCATCGGCCAAAGCGTTGTCGATCGGCGACAGGAAAAGCGTCGTCGAACCCATCGTCTCCCCGGCCGCGATGGTGACGGTTCCCGCCCATGTCGCGGTGTAATCCACGTTGCGGGTGGCCATCGTCCCGCTGGCCGGCGGCACAAGCGTGAAGCGGACCGTCTCCGCCGTCGGGGCCGCCCCCACCAACGTCGCCGTAACGCGGATTTCGGTCGGCTCGCCGTTTTCGCGCACGACCGCTGGCGAAGCCATCACCCGGGCGACCCCCACGACCGGCTGGGCTTCCCGAACCGTGAGGGTGACGGTTCGGGCGGCGCGGTCGCCGTCGCTATCGAGCACCGTATAGACGAGCGTAGCCATACCCACGGCGGTCGGCGTCCCGGAAATCGTCCGCGTGGCCGGGTCAAACGCCAGCCCGGCCGGCAGCCCGGACGAGACGCTATACGTCAGCGTCCCTTCGCCGGTGGCGGCGGGCAACACCGCACTAAATGCCCGCCCCATCGTCGCTTCAAAGGCTAAGGCTAACGGGCCCGCGGCGAAGCGAGGCTGGCCGAGGTCGGCGGGCGCATCCGCATCCGCATCCGTCATAGTCGCGCCATCGATCAGCGTGATCGTTGCGGTACGGACCGCGAGGGTCGCGCCGGCTTGGTTTTTGAGGTCGTCGGTCAACAGCGTTAGCGTGATCGTCTCGTGGGTGTCGGCTTGCCCATCGGGGAGCGGGGTGATCGCAATCGTCGCCGTCCCGGACACCGAACCGCGCGGAATCGTCAGCGTCGTTAGCTGCGCCAGATAGTCCACATCGCGCGTCGCCGCCAGGTCCGAGGCGTGATCCAAGACCAACGTGAGGGTCGCATCCGCGTCGAGCCCCTGGCCGTCTAACGTACCTGTCACCGTAACCGTTGTTTCCCCCGCGTCCTCTTTGATCTCACTCGGACGCACCGACAGGATGATGTTCTCGCTCAGCGTTTCATCGTAAGAGATCGGCTCATCGTAAGAGATCGGCTCATCATTGGTAGGCGGTGCATCATTGGTAGGCGGTGCATCATTGGTGGGCGGCGCATCGTTGGTGGGCGCGGAATTCGTAATCGGCAGCACGAGTTTGCCGTATCCGCTGTCGTTGTCCTGCCCCGAGGTTCCTATGTCAACCGTTGCCGCGAGCAGGGCATCCCACAACTGAGTGCGCGAGTACGATGGATTCGCCGACTTGATCAGTGCTGCCGCGCCAGCCACGTGGGGAGTCGCCACGGAAGTCCCCCAAAAGCCACCGGCACCATAAGTAACGGTCGATACTCCAATAGGTGCGACGAGGTCGGGCTTGATGCGACCATCGGTCGTAGGCCCTCGGGAACTCTCATCTTGAACCCGACCTAGGTCGTAATCGTTATAATGGATCGCGCCAACGGTCATAGCCCCTCTGGCGTCTCCAGGAGGCTGGATACTGCTCTTGGCAACCGCATACTCTGCCAAATCGACATCAGAAAATATCTTTAGCTTCATAGGCTGGGCACTCACATTATCGTCCAAATAAACCCCTATGCCATAGTCCCCCGATTTTGGTGCCTTTATTTCGATACGTTCATAAGGCGTGCCACCGGAACCGTGTTGAGTAGTGGTACTGTAGGTGACTCGTTCTAAAGTGCCGTCGGCTTTTTCAAAATAGAGATACAGGTCGTAGTCTTGGTAGGAGGTGGGCCAATCATCCCAAGTCAAGTAAACAGATATATCATCCCCGGCCTCGGCTTTAAACGACAGTGTCTCGTCTTCTTGGCTACTAAAGTTGTGCCAACGATCCCCATCGGGATCAGACCATACCCCTTCGTAATGTTTCTCGGCCTCATTGCCCGCCGCATTGACCCAGAGAATGCCGTTGTCGGCCGCGTCATTTACAATGTCGCAGACCGGCCCACGGCCGTCGCCAAAGCCATCAGGCCAAGTTATGGAATGATTGATTATGTCAATTCCCTCTCGTATGCAAAAGTCTTTGGCATTCTCAAGGTCAACTAAATCGCCTGTCTTCAGCAGCGTGAGTTCGGCTTCAGGAGCCATATCGTGGACGACCTCGGCACAAGCGGTGCCGTGGGCAAAAAAGCGTTCAGGACCGTCGTAGGCGTCCATCCCGTCCCCGGTAAAGTCGAAATTCTTCACATCCGTCGGCAGGTCTGAGCCTAATTGATCCGCCCCCTTAAATGCGACATCAACAATCGCCACCTTGACCCCTTGGCCACTCACACCATTGCGGTGATTATCATACGCTTTGGTGACTTGCACCCCTTCGCTGACAGTCTGGTTCGGATGCGGCCGACGCGGCCGGCGAACAAAGCGAACCCCCGGTAGCTCGGAAACCGCCCGCAGTGCCGCCGCCGGAACCGAAACCCGCATCAGACTCTTGGACTGGGCGCGCACCGTCCCGCCCCGTGCCGCCAGTGCCGACGTATCAATCGAAGCCGACCCTTGACCAAGATGTGGAACCAAGATGACGACGACCGTATCCTGTACAGCGCTAACCGGCTTGCCGGCTCGGGGTGCGGCCAAGGCCCACAACGCACTTTCTAGCTTGGCCGGGCCGGCGGGTTTGTCAGGTGGGGAGAAGTCTATGTTCTGTCCCCAAAGGGATGTATAGCTCAGGACGCCCAAGAAAAGGGCTATCGTCCTGTTTTTTGATTGCATCGGAGTCCTCCCATGCTTTTTCAAAAACCTCAAAACGCTGATTAGTTAATCGACCGGTATCAAGATGCCACGCACAAGCTGGAATACAATGGCGCAATTCAAGATGTGCTTGCCATCGAAGCGGGTTGCTTGCGCTTTTCAGGGGGTCGTAAAGCCGCTGCTTGATCGCCTAGAGGCGAACATTCACGAGACCTCCATCCTCGCCCAAACCCGCGACACCCTCCTCCCCAAGCTCATCTCCGGCGAAATCCGCGTCCAGTTCGGTTCCGGTCGAGGAAACACCTGATGCTCACCAGACTCACCGTGCGCAATTTCAAACGCTTTGAAGAAGTCGAAGAGGTCCGGGGCAACCCCGATCAAGAGTTCGCGCATCCGACGCTCGGCCAATACAAGAATCGCCGAATCCCAGTGCCGGCTCCTATAATGCCGGCCCGGTTCGTTGGTTTCATCCTCAGGAACTACTATACATACTACCTAACATAAATAAAAAGACGATTCTAGGGGCCGAGCACCCGGCCTTGATGCAAGTTTTCATAGACGCCTTTCAGCACGTTGACGGCGGCGCAGCGCATTAATCAGGTTTTGCTTGTGGCGTCGCGAATGCTCTGGCGAACAGGTAATCGTGTTCGGACTGACTTGGAGCCGAGCTGTGGGAATCTCCTGCTGGCAGATTACACAATGACGGACGGGGGGCGAGGTGGCCATGAGGAACCAGCTCTCTTTAGGCAAAGTTGCGAGAATGGAATACCGGGTCGGTATTCCATCTTTGCTCCAGCAAAGGGTCGGAGTTGGTACCGACAAGGCGCGAGTTGGGCGGCTCGTGGTCTGTCCTCTCCATGGTCCTATGACATTCTCCATTGGTCTCTTACGGTCTCCGCCGCTGTAGCTCTCTCAATCACTACAAGGATAAGGACAGTAGTGGAACGACGCGACAGAGCCTCACCAACCGCCTGAAGAAGTATTCCTTGGTGGCATGCTTTGACCGTCATCACTTCGTAGTGTTTGACCTTGATGGAGACTGGAAAGGATGAGGATACTATGAGCCCGTCGATGAGTAACCCTAGGCCGCCTCATCCTGGCCATAGGGCTGTTCGGCTGGCTGGTCCTTCACTTCCTCAAGCGCGGTAAGTGGGGGTAAGGGTATGGAGATACCCAGAGGGCCTCTGTTCAGGGTGGCGGTCCGTCATGCGGTCCGCCGCCTTCATAAGCAGCACGCCTAGGACGATGACCGCGACCGTATGGTCCCCCGGCTGGCTCAGTCGCTCTGATGGATAGCCAGCCGTTCACCAGACCAGCGCAAGATCGAATTGAGAAACAGAAAACGAGCTTGCTAAAAGAATGCGGTTGACGACGCGGTTGACGACTTCTTGACCTGATTCTATGGGGCTGCTTTACTATATCTTGGGAAAGAGAGGTGCTGTATGTGGGGGCGCAGGTGGCCAGCCGTCCTGCGCCCTATTGATGCTGAGTATGGAATACCGTCGCGGTATTCCATGCCATGCAACTTCCGCAGAAGGAGCCCTTGCCCATGGTGGCCCCAAAGCCCGACTGCTTAGCCCGAAGACGATCACCTGCTCACCAGAGCCCTCGCGGCGCCACAAGCAAAATCTGAGTAACACGCTGCGCCGCCGTCAACGCGCTGAAAGACGTACATGAGCATTTGCATCGAGTCAGGCTGCTCGGCCCCCAGAGAAGACAAGCAGGTTCGGTGTCGAGCGCATCGTAACGCCCGACTGCGAGACCGATACCAGAGCGATCCGGAGTATCGAGCCCGTCTGTTGGCACACCAGCGCGTGCGAGGCACCACGCCCCTGCGCCGGCGGCATCTGCCCGACAAGCTGGCCGAGCAACAAGGCCGCTGCACAATCTGCGGGGAGGCCATACCCCAAGGCAAAGGGCAAAGTCATATTGATCACAAGACCCCCAGTTCACGAGGCGGAACAGACGACGCGAGCAATATTCAGGCCGTTTGTGCGCCCTGTAATCGGCGCAAGGGAACCAAAAAAATGGACGAGGTGTTGAGTCAGATGGCGTTGCCTTTCCCGGTGCCCAAGTGAATGGCCGGTAGTGTCTTAGGTCGTACTACTAAAAATACGGGTGGCCGTAGAGTAAGCCCCCATGCCAGTCACGTCGGCACGTAGGTCTATTTTCAGCCTAACTCACTACCCCGACAGAGCAGTACTGATCAATAGAAGGATACGCTCGACGATGACCGAATACGACGCTCAACTCCAGAGCCAAGATACCCACGTGGCTGGCGCTGCGGCGCATCTTCTTGAGCGTCTCGACCTTGAGCGGTTGGCGATCTCCCACCGCCTTGCTGCCAACCCGAAGCGGCGTACTACCCTCGGACAGTTTTTCACGCCGGCAAACGTGGCCCACTTTATGGCCACCATGTTGGAGGTTCCTAATCCCCCCAAGGAGCTACGTATCCTCGACGCTGGCGGCGGCAGCGGCGTTCTCACGGCGGCCGTCGTCGCTGAGTTTTGCGCCCGGTCAAGGAGCAGGCGACCCCAAGCCCTACATGCCACGGTCTGGGAGATTGATGAATTGCTCGCCGCGGAATTGGATCATGCCTTTGAGCACTGCTGCACCCTATGCCGCGAGGCCGGCATCCGATTCACTGGTGAGTTGCGCCAAGAGAACTTCATCCTCACCGCTGCTAATTTGGTCCATGGGGGCCTTCTCACCCCCAAGGATTGCCCGCGCTTCCATGTAGCGATTATGAACCCGCCCTACCGCAACCCGGCTCCCAAGGGGGAGCCGACAACCACCTTCAGGAGGGAAGAACCCCGTGAAACATTCTTGGACATTTGGGACAGTGGGGCTTGTCTTTGCAGGCATATTTTCGATAGAAAAGCGTTTGTGGTTCGTCTTCGCCTTCTTGTTGCCCGTCGTCTTGTTTGTGCAGGACAGTCGCGCCGAGGATTACACCCGCTTGGGCTTGCCCGACGGTGCGCTCGCTCGTCTGGGCAAAGGCGAGCTCGGCCAGGGTGAACGTGTGGTGGCCTATTCGCCGGACGGTACGCGGCTGGCGGTCGGCAGCGACATTGGTATCTGGCTATACGATGCCGCGACCGGGGCCGAGGTCGCCCTCCTCGAAGGCCATACGAGTGGGGTCAATTCGGTGTCCTTTTCGCCGGATGGTCAGACCTTGGCCAGTGGCGGTGGTAGTATTTGGGATGGGGACTCAACGGTTCGGCTATGGGACGTGGCCACCGGGCAGCAAAAGGCCATCCTTGAAGGCCATAGGGATGCCGTCCGTTCGGTGTCCTTTTCGCCAGATGGATGGACCCTCGCCAGTGCCAGTGAGGACGGCACGGTTCGGCTGTGGGATGTGGCGACCAGGCAGCAAAAGGCCGTCCTTGAAGACCATACGTCTGCCGTCTTTTCGGTGTCGTTTTCGCCGGATGGGCTGACCCTGGCCAGTGCCAGTGAGGACGGCACGGTTCGGCTGTGGGATGTGGCGACCAGGCAGCAAAAGGCCGTCCTTGAAGACCATACGTCTGCCGTCTTTTCGGTGTCGTTTTCGCCGGATGGGCTGACCCTGGCTAGTGCCAGTCTGGACTCAACGGTTCGGCTATGGGATGTGGCGACCGGGCAGCAACAGGCTGTCCTCGAAGGCCATACGGATAGAGTCTATTCGGTGTCGTTTTCGCCGGATGGGCTGACCCTGGCCAGTGCCAGCGACGACGACACGGTTCGGCTGTGGGACGTGGCCACCTATATCCCCGCCGCGACCCCGACAGCCGTTGCCGCGGCGGCGCCTTTGCCGACCCAGACCGCCCTGCTGCCCAACTACCCCAATCCCTTCAACAGCCGCACCCAACTGGCCTACCAGTTAGCCGCCCCCGGCTTGGTGCGACTGGACATCTACAACGCCTTGGGGCAGTTGGTGCGTACACTGGTGAATCAGGATCAGGACGCCGGGGAATACCAAGTAGCTTGGGACGCCCGCGACGGGCAGGGGGCGGGGGTGGCCACCGGCTACTATATGACGCGGCTTTCCTATCCGGGCGGGCGGCAGACGCGCCCCTTGCTCTATATCAAGTAGCCCGCGTCGTTTCGGGGGCTTGTATCAGCCGACGCCGGGTACGCTCCCCAACCATAATGACTGTTCGGGGCTAAAAAAAATTGAACTTCTTTGGGCAATTTAGTATACCAGCTTTTGCTTTCTCTATCTGGTCCTGAGGGCGTCTGGGATAACTCTGGCGATGAGTTCTCTTGAGAACGTTATCGCATCCCACTCACCTTTAACCAGAAAGGAGTTTGCTACGATAGTAGTAACTACAGCTTTTAGGTTGTAGTACGTTATCATCAAGGTTCTTGAGGCTTCTCAAGAACCTAGCCAAGTAAAAGCAAAGACCGCTGGCGAGCCTGATAACCTCGCCAGCGGTCCAAACATATACAGGTAACAGGGGGAGCCTCACTAAGATGCTCCCCCTGTCCCTTTCCACTGTAAAAGCAAAGACCGCTGCGGGATGGCGTTCTACCATCCCATAGAGCCTGTAGAGATTCAAGCAGCACCGCCAGCCTGCTCAGGACCGGGTGCTTAGGTACTACCTGTTGGTATGTCGTGGTAGGCTCCCTTAGCAGATCTAGTGGATCTGGGGCCTTTTGCGGGCAGGCTAGTGCGTGTGCTCAGGGACGGAGTGGTCGTGCTCGGGGACCGGGTGCGTGTGCTCCGCCAGCGTGTCGCCTATCTCCTGGCGGGCATGACTCACCTCATCGGCCAAGACATCCATACGCTGTGTGCTCAGGTCGACCGCCTTGATCAGGTCTATCGTCCTCAGCAGGGTCATGGTGATGATGATGAGGGAGACCGCGTAGATCAGCACTACGGTGATGAATTTTGCCTTCATAAGGGGTACTCCTTGTATGGGGTAAAAAGGAAAGAGACTTAAATTTTAGCTAGTGTATCCGTTTGAAATTCCCGTGCCGATAAAGGCAACGAGCGGACCTATGCCTTGCTGTCGGCATGGCATGGTTCAGACACTGGAGAGAGGTTCTATGTGTAAGCGACAAAAGCGCGACGACGACGAGGGCATACCCTACGTGACGATCGACGGCCAGAAGATCGACGCCCGCGACCGGCACGCCATCGACGAGGCGTTCAAGCAGCTAGCGCGACTACGCGACCAGCTCGTCTTAAAACACGCCCAGTACTTTGACGAGGATAGATGAAACCGGCGCGGGGTCGGCGTGGAGTGCAGGGTTGCTATGGGCTGACGACATCCACGATGCGCCCATCTTCGGCGATGATGTGGATGGTTTCCTCAAACATCTTTGAGCAGGCGGGCGACGGCTCCCTTGCCGGCTTCTTGGCGGCGGGTGTAGTGGGCGGGCATGTCGGGCGATTTCCAGCGGCCGGCGTTTTGTAGATCCACGAGAGAGGCCCCGCTTTGGGAAAGGGACTGGGCCGTGCCCACGCGGAAGGAATGGCCGGATGCGCCTTCGATGTCGGCGGCGCGGGCGGCGGCTTTGATGATCAGGCGTGCGCCGTCAGCCGTCAGCCGTCTGTTGAGGTCGAGCCGGTCGCCTTTCTGCATCCGGCGAAACAGCGGTCCTTCTGCAATCTCGGCGCGGTCCATGTAGTGTCGGATAGCGCGGAGGGTGTTGGGCTTGAGATAGAGCACCGCGCCCTTGCCCTCTTGGTCGGTCTTGCTGGTGCGAATGAGCAAGCGGCCGGAGCTGTCGGCTTCGTCGGTTATGTCCTCACAGTTGATGCTCACGGCCTCAGAGATGCGCAGCAGGCCGTCTGACATGACGCGGAACAGGGCGGCGGCGCGGGCACCGGCCAGCGTGTCTTTGCGCTCAGCGTCGCGGACCATGATGGCCAGATATTCGCGGGTGATGGCGGCCACTTGGCCGCGGCCGCGCTCTTTGCCGGCGCGCCTGGCTCCGGCTAGGATGCGCTCGGTCAAGGGGCCGACCACGGACGAGGGCCGCTGTTGCAGCCTTTCGACGAAGCGGACGGCTTGAACGATCAAGGCTAGGCTTGGCGGCGAGAGGGGACGCGGCTGGTGGTCGGCGAGTTGGGTAGGGTGACCGTACTCGTGGAGCAGGGCCAGATAGTTGGCCAGGGCCTCGTCGGTCAGCGTGGAATCGGGCAGGCTTTCGAGATAGCGGTCCAGCCGATCCAGCGCGGCGGTGTAGGCTTTACGGGTGTTGGTCGATATAGATATTTCCATCAGTCGATGGGCACCTTCGCTCAGGGGCACGGCCAGCGGGCCGCGGGCCGCGGTGGTAACGAGCTGGTTGGTGTCTGATGTGCGCATGTGGCTCCCTCCATGAGAGTGAATCGGGTGATGCGTACCAGCTAGGGGCTTGGGGGCCGCGCGAAACCAAACGCCGCACGGCCCGGATAGGCTTGTGTGGGCCTCCGCTGCCGGGGGTGTCCATCTGCGAGCAAGGGCACGGGATCACGCCCTGCTCAATGAGTTCAATATAACGAGCAGCGGACAGGGCCGCCTTTGGGAACGCTGGCGGGCAAAAGCGGGTGTCGTCGGGCCGGTGGGCGAACTGGCCACGCCCATCACCTAGATCAGTCCGCGCTCCTTCATGCTGATGAAGTCGTCGGCTCCTACGATGATGTGGTCTAACACGTCAATCCCTAGGATCTCGCCTGCCTGTACCAGGCGGCGCGTTAGGTTGATGTCATCCTGTGAGGGAGACACGTCGCCAGAGGGGTGGTTGTGGGCCAAGATCACCGATGCGGCGTGATACTGGATGGCCCACTGGAACACCTCGCGGGGGTGGACGATGGCAGACGACAAGCTGCCTATTGACGTTAGCTCCGCGTGGACGACCTGATTGCGAGCGTTCAGGAACAGCGTCTTGAAGTGCTCGCGCTGTTGGTCTTTGATGTCCATGACATAGGACAGCGAATCGCCTGGGGCCGAGATGACGGGCCGGACGCCTAAGCCCTTGTGCAAAGCTCGGCGGGCGAACTCGAAGGCGGCGATTAGGCTCTTGGCCTTCGTGCGCGATACGCCCTTGATGGCGACGAGTTGCTCTAGGGTCATGTCCACCAAAATCTCCTTTGGATAGTCGGCTAGGATCATCTCGGCGCGTTCTGGGTTGCCGATGGCGTAGCCCAATAGCTCGGTGTCCTTGACGGCCATAGGCCCCAAGCGTTCAAGGCGGTCGTTGGGGTCGTACTTGACAACGCGGCGTTTGCGCGGTCGGTCGTTAGGGATGGGAGCTAACTCTGACATGGGTTTACTCCTGTATGGTGAGGGGTGAATTCATCGTTTGGGCCTGCGGCGGATCGCACCCATAATCCCGACGAAGAGCATGACGGCCCAGTAGGCGTACAGGATCACGACGGCGGTCATGGTGTGCCTGCTGGCTGAGCGCGGAGGTGGTCCACGCGGCCATCCCAATCGGCGGCTAGCTCGTCGGCGGTGGCCTCACAGCGTTGGGCTAGCTGCTCGCGCAGCAAAGCGGAGCAGGCCACTGTCTGCTCAGTTGATGATGGGGGGGAAACTTCGGGGGTGCTGCGGGGCGTTGGCGGTTGCCAACGCGGGGGGAGGAAGCGTAGCTTCTGCCATGGTCCCTAGCCCCTGTCGCAAGGTAGTGAATAGGGGCCGCTCGGCCGCGGCGATGTTGCTGCATCGCCGCGGCCTTTTTAGTGGGTCGGTCTGTTCGGCTCCAATCAGTGCGCTTATTGGAAAATATATGGAGTGATTTGCACGAGTTAAATACTAGTTCTTAGGGCGCGATTTCAAGGGCCTCGGTGGTGGGATGGTGGAACGTGGGGACGGACGGAGCGCGGCTAGCGGGTGCGGTGGTAGGGCCTGGGGCACGGTCAGTGGTTTATAACCAGAAGTGCTCAACGCCTTTCGGCATCAAGAATTGTGGCATAACCTCATCGCCGGGCCAGCGGTCCGGCACACCGCCGCGATGAATAACTCGTAGGCCGCCTCGGATAGTAAGGCCACCGACTCCAGAAGTCATCGGCTTTCCACACCAGCGGCTTGGCCCCCGGAGCGTTGGAAGACCGACTTAGAGCGCATGGGCGGCAAGAAGGAAATGCGCGATCCGCGCTTCGTCATTGAGCACGCTGGCGATCCAGAGTACTCGCTGGTCACCCGTTCCAGCGACGGCCAGATGCTCTTCCTCGCCAACAAGCTCTCGAAGATGAAGCGGGACACGCCGCTGGGCAGCCGCATCGCCGAGGTCCACAACGGCAGTGCCCTGTTCACCGGCGACGCCGGGCAGGGCGAGAGCAACATCCGCCGCTGGATCCTCGAGAACGACTGGCTGGAGGCCATCGTCGCCCTGCCGCTCAACCTGTTCTACAACACCGGCATCGCCACTTACATCTGGGTGCTCACCAACCGCAAGCCCGCGCATCGCCAAGGCAAGGTGCAGTTGATCGACGCCACCGAATGGCACCGGCCGCTGCGCAAGAACCTCGGCAAGAAGAACTGCGTGCTCGGCGAGGACGACATCCAGCGCATCTGCGACACCTTTCTCACCTTTGAGCAGAGCGAACAGAGCAAGACCTTCGACAACGCCGCCTTCGGCTACCATAAAGTAACGGTCGAGCGGCCCCTGCGGATCGCCGGAGCCGACCCCAACCGCGCGTACAAAGTCGCCGAGATCAAGAAGCTGCGGGAAGGCGGCGAGCGCAGCGAGACAGCACCCCCCATCATCAAGAAGATCCACAAGAAAGGTACAGAGGCCGATCCATTGCACGGCTTGTTCGCGGCCACCGTCAACGGCCAGCCCGCCGTAGTGGAGTACGAGCCAGACCCCGACCTGCGCGACACCGAGCAAATTCGGGAGGAGGCCATTGCGGTATGAAGTTGGACTATATATTTGCACTAACATCTTGCGCCGTTAATTTAGCTTGAAAGATGAAATCGTGGATTTCGGAAAGCGAGTTTGTGCATGGTCGTTCAAGAGAAAATGGCTGAATTCAGCAGCGAAACGGTCCGCAATGTCGCCGGAACATTGATCTGGCTAGCGCGGCCTCCCGAACCATTAGAGGAGCTAAGCCGGAATTGGCTTGCCGACCCGCTCTCTAGCCAGAACAGGGACCAATGGCGAGAGGCAATAGAGACCTTAACCGACAGCTTTCGTGCGCGGCACGATGCGGTAGTCAATGTCTATAACGCCTTTCAAGAGAGAATCCAAAAAGCGGCTAAAAATTTCTCTCCAAGCCGAGAAATGGATCCGGACGACATCGCCGTGCCGGAATTGGAGAAAAGCGAGGCATACTTCCGCGAGGAAAGAGAAGCACTGCGTGGTATTCGGGATGTCTTGCAGCGGACCGGGGGTGTAGAAGCACACGGAGCCGAGGTCTTTGTAGCACTGGAACGCCTGGATACGCTGTTTGAATATCTCGTTACGTCGCTGCAAGATCAGCGCTGGGCCATAATGATCCACGACGGGACACTCGCTCCAAGCACGGGTGGAACATGCGCCAGTGGCTCAGAATTCATGGCTGCCATGAAAGATTCATAGGCCATGCCCCCACGACAGGTGCGAATTACCAGGTTTGAAGCACCGAGCCGCAAGTTCAATAGAATGGTCAAGCGTTTAGATCAAAGAATGAAAGAAAATCTGGAACGAGTTATCGACGAACTATGCGCTGGCGATTTATCGCCCGGACGGAACTTAGAGCAACTAAGAGTCGGCAATCATCTGTACTCCGTGCGTTTGAGCCGAAATTTTCGCTTCGTCTTCATGGCGATGGAGAACGGCATAGGTCGGGCAATAGCTGTCGGACCGCACGACAGTGCTTACGAAGCAGCGGAACGAGCGCACCAACGAGCGCACCGATAAATAAAGAAAACTATCATAACTCAAGCCTCAAGCCACAAGCTCTTCAGCCGGTGAGTATGATGAGGGTTATATTATCACTGCTCATAGGGGCGGAGTTGGCTATGGCCGCCCCCGCCGCCGCTCAGTTTGACTTCACTAGCCGGGCACTCACCGACACGTCATGGGCCGACGAGCGGGCGGGCGTCCTGGCGTTCACCGTCCCGGACGGCTCCATGGCGCCCGACCATGCTCAGGGGGCGTCCCTGACGCTGACACCGGCCGACTCGATCAGTGCGATAGGGGTGGGTACGACCGTCCTGCTGACGCAGGGGGGACAGCGTGTCCTACGGCAGGTGGTCGCCCTGCCCGGCCATAAGGAGCTGGAGGCCGACCCTGCTTACCTGCACTGCACCGACAGTAAGTGGGCTTTCTTCTCGGTCGTCGAGGACACGGTCATCTTCTTCCGGGACGAGCACCCCCCGGAGGGGACGACCCTGGCAGCGGTCAGCGACCTGACCAGCTACGATGACATCAGCGAGGTCACGCTCAAGCTGTCCGAGTGGGACGCCGCCCCGGTCATAGGCGACAGCCTCTTCATGGTCCATGCCCTGACGCGGGCTACCCTGGCCGACCCGGACGCGGCCCGTACCCACGCCCAGGGGGCCGACAGCCGCGAGTGGGGTGCCATACACTTCAACGACCTCGTGGGCTACCTTGATGAGTAATGCCCGGTGCAGAGATGCTTTTTTGAAGCGACTATTCACCGCGGCCTTTGGGATAGAGCGGGAGAAGGTAAAGCCGAGTCCTTCATTACTCGGTGGCATTACTTGAATATGTTTATAATCAAAAAAATACTAGTATTAGCGGGCGTTGGTCTAGCGGTACTGCTTGGCACGGTTCATGCCCATGTGGGCGGGGAACACACGCCCCACATGCAGGGATGCCCCTGACAGAACCCGGTCCCCACGTGAGCAGGCAACACCCAATCTAAATAGCTAGAGACGAGGGCGTCGGTCCACGCTCCTGGTAGTTAGGGCCTTGGACGATGCCTTCTATCCTGGTGCCCGCCCCTGTTTGACGGAGGACAGACAGGGGCAGGCCGGTCATAGCAAGCGTCCAAGGCCCTTGGTTGGCGGTTATTCAGTTCACCTACAAGTATGAATGGCTCGATGCGGGCTTACGAGGCGTAACGGGGACGCTGTTAGGTCGGGCGTCCCCGTCAAAGCTAGTGCTCAGTATCTTATGCCTTGCTTCTTTAGCTCAGCTATGAGCCACTCATGGGGGTGGCTGCCTTTGAGGCTGTTACAGGACGCGCAGAGTAGCTGTAGGTTGTCTATGTGGTCAGTTCCTCCCTTAGAGCGTGGTATGACATGGTCCACGTGGAAGGTATGGAACGGGAACACAAAGCGGCAGCCGTTACAGTGCCCCTCCTGGTGCCCAAACAGTATCTGCTTATGCGTCCGGTAGTGTGGCAGCTTGCCTTGGTCCGTGCGCTTAGGTGTGTCTGTCCGGTGCGTCAGCTTGAAGAGCGTCTGACCACCCGGAGCACCCCCTAGTTCTTTGTCTGCACGCACCCTGATCAGCTCAGCCGCCTTGCCGCTCAGGTCGATGCCGACCCACTCACGGCCATTCTGCTCAGCCGCTATACAGGCGGTGGCGCAGCCGCAGAACGGGTCGAGCACCACGTCGCCGGGATTACTGCTCGCCTTAATGATGCGGTTGAGCAAGGCCAAGGGCTTCTGCGTGGGGTAGCCTGTACGCTCCCTTGAACTACCCTGCACCGGGGATATGTCTGTCCATAGGCTAGATGGCACCTGCCCCTTGTTCTCGCTTAAAAAACGCCTGAGACACGGGACCCCATTCTCTTTCTTAGGCAGATGGATGCGGCCATCTGCCTCCAGCTCAAGCATCCGTGTCTCGGGATAACGCCAAGGGCCGGGATGGCCATGGAAGTCATAATAGTATCCACGGCCTGAAAGCCCCTTAGCTGTCAAGGGAGCCTCGCGATAGAGCCCTCGCTGAGGGTCGTTATGCCGATAATTACTCTTGATATATTTAGGATCCAAGGGGACGCGCACCGCATCTTTATGGATGGGATGGCCATAAAAAAGGATCGAGTCTGTAACCCGCCCAAAAGACTTGGAATCGTTGTGGGCGAAGACTCTCTTCCATTTAATATCGCTCTGGAATTTCTTCGGCCCGAAGATCGCATCGCAGATGACCTTGAGGTAGTGGCCGGCCGTGTCGTCGCAGTGCAGGTAGAGGCTGCCTTTGTCCTTGAGCAGGCGACGCATCTCTAGCAGGCGGGGTGCCATCATAATCAGGTACGACTTCATGCCCTTACCATGGGCGATACCCGCCGCATCAATGACCGTGTATAGAGCAGGCTCAGCCTCGGCTATCTCGCCATGCCATGCTTCGTCAACATCAGACAGGCTCCACGTGTCCTTGAAGGCTGCCCCAGCCGCCTCTGAGCCAATAGGTGCTGAGTATGTCTGGTTAGAGTTGAACGGCGGGTCCAGATAGATGAGGTCCACCGACCCGCTGTTCATGCCCCGCATGATGTCGAGGTTGTCGCCGGTCCATATAGTGCGATTGACCCAGTTGGGTTTATTGCTTGATATGCTCTTTGACATAATAGTTCTCCTTGTGGTTGTTAAGAAAAAACGGTGCCTAAGCGTCCGGTTTGACGCTTGTAAGTGACGTAAGTCCCTTTTTCTTGGGGACTTAAATGCGATCACCACCAATAGTGATCTTGTTCTGATTGGATGAGGATGGGTGGGCCGCGATGGGGTCACAGACGCGGGCCAACAGGGTGAGCCGACGCGGTGAAGGGTCGTCCAAGGGTAATCTCCTTTCACAGGGGCAAGCCCCTGTGATGATTAGGTGGGGGTCTCTTGCTAAGAGGTGTTGGCTCCGCCATTGATCTCCCCTTGGGTGGGGCGATCTCGCCGTGATGGAGGCTTGCCTCGCTTTTTTTATCTCCTTTCTGGCGGGAGACTGCCGCCTCTAGGTGGTAGCGGGATAAGTATTGGCTTAGGCGATGGGGGGGCGTTGGCTGGCCCTGAGCTGAGCCGAAAACCTCGGGTGGGACGCCTTTGGGGCCGGGGGTGAGCCGGGCCGCCGGCGAGTTCTTCTGTTAGGTAGGGTCCGCGGTTGGGCTATGGCTACCTTGCCGAGCGGGTCATGCGCTGGGTGCCAAGCCGCTATGCGGTCGTAGTGAGTCCTGAACACTCCTCCTGCTCGCGACAAGCCGAGTGGCGGCGGTAGCCTGAAGTCGGTGGCAGTACCTCACGGTGAGGTACTGACGGCTACATCCTCTATCGCAATCAGAGCGAAAGTGTGCGTCAAGCGGAGTATCAGTTGATGCAGGAAATGTCGGCGCGGGTTGCTGGTCCTTCAGTGCCGTGCTTCCGACTGGCGTTTTGTCGCCCACCAGCGGGAAGTAAAACTGGCTTTCGCTCTGAAGCACTATGTGCCCATCGCTCAAGCCAGACCTATATGGTCTGTATGAGGTTATACCACAAAATTCCCCTTTTCGCAGCTACCCGCCACGGCGAACCCGCCGAAACAAGGGGCCTTGGGCGAGGTCAGCCCGGACCATCAGATGACGAAGGACTT
>CBDBCT010000001.1:2500-4542 GCA_965203355.1 Candidatus Latescibacterota bacterium | reverse complement strand
TCAGAGTCGGAGGAGGTGCGAGGCAATAACAGGTCTGTGATGCCCTTAGATGTTCTGGGCCGCACGCGCGCTACACTGACGGAGCCAGCGAGCGGTGTCCTTCGCCGTGGGGTGTGGGAAATCTTGTGAACCTCCGTCGTGCTGGGGACAGATCATTGCAATTATTGATCTCGAACGAGGAATTCCTAGTAAGCGCGAGTCATCAGCTCGCGTTGATTACGTCCCTGCCCTTTGTACACACCGCCCGTCGCTACTACCGATTGGACGACTCAATGAGGTCTTCGGATCGCATGCCGGGCGGGTCTCGCCCGTCCCGTCCGGCCTTGCGAGAGGTAGATCGAATTGCGCTGTCTGGAGGAAGTAAAAGTCGTAACAAGGTTTCCGTAGGTGAACCTGCGGAAGGATCATTAGTGCCGGTCGCGTTGAGGTCTTCCTCCGGTCACCCGCCTTCCCGGTAGATGCTTCTGCCGGGGAGGTGCCCCGGGGTGTGCTGCCGTCGGGGTGTGTCCCGGGCCTGCTCCTTGTGTGCGGAGCGAGGGGACGCTCAATGGGAAGCGGCGACTCCCTCCCGCCTCGACGGCGGCGATGCCCTTGTTTTCCCCTTCCCACTTGTCCGAGGTGTGGTGATGCGAACCTGATGTCTAGCACCTGCAGCGGTGGATCCCTGGGCTCGCACGTCGATGAAGAACGTGGCCAACTGCGATAACTGGTGCGAATTGCAGAAATCAGTGAGTCATCGAGTCTTTGAACGCAAATGGCGCCCTCGGGGTCGATCCCGTGGGCACGTCTGCCTGAGCGCCTTTGCCTCCCGGACTGCATGTGTGCCCGTGCGTGTGCATTGGGGCGTGTGTCTGTGTCTGCAGATCCTCTCCCGGAGTGATGCGGCGTACCTACCGTCTCGGCTGCTTCTCTCGTTCCCCCGGCCTTTGTTGGCTGCGGGCCGTTGGGAGGGGCGGGACGAGTGGTTCCTCCTTGGCTGTTTGCCCCGTTGGGCCTCAGATCAGGCGAGATCACCCGCTGAATTTAAGCATATCAATAAGCGGAGGAAGAGAAACTAACCAGGATTCCCTCAGTAGCGGCGAGTGAAGCGGGAGACGTCCAAGCTTGGAATCCCTGTCGGGTTCACCGGAGGGAATTGTAGTCTGAAGAGGGGCCTTCTTGGCGGGCACCGCTCTCAAAGTCGCCGTGGCAAAGCGCGCCTGAGAGGGTGATAGCCCCGTCCCTGATTGCGGCCGGCCTGCCCATTGCGAGGCCCCCTCGGAGAGTCGGGCTGTTTGGGAATGCAACCCAAAGCGGGTGGTAGACTCCATCCAAGACTAAGCATGCGTGCGAGACCGATAGCAAACAAGTACCGTGAGGGAAAGGTGAAAAGCACTTTGGAAAGAGAGTCAAACAGTGCGTGAAACCGCTGCCGGGGAAGCGAATGAGGCTGCGCGTGGCGCTGGCGTCGTCAGGCGTCCCAGCGGACACTCGGTGGCAGTCGTCAGACCCCTCCGGGGGGAAGCACTGCTGCGAGACTGTCCCGCTGGGACCGGCTGCATTGATGCCGGGGCTGGGCCAGCACCGGTTTCTAGCTGCGGGAGAAATGTTTGGCTGGGTAGCTCGTCGTGGTGGTTCCTGCCTCGCCGATGGCCCGCCGAAACTGCTGCCCGCCTGGAACCGAGGCGAGTTGGCATCCCTTGCCCTTGCGGTGTGTGCCTGAAGGCTGGACGGCGTTGCGGCACTGCCGGGCCTCCCCTGGACTGCTTGCAGTGCCGGGGATGTGCCTTGCCGGTGGTGCTGAAACGTGCGGTCACAATGTGCACCGAGGGTGCTGGCCGGAGGCGTCTCATCCGACCCGTCTTGAAACACGGACCAAGGAGTGCAGCTCGCCCGCGAGTCTTTGGCTGGCAAAGCCCAAAGGCGCAGCGAGAGCGAAGGTGCGTGCTGGCGTGCCGAGGCAAGAACGGGGCCCGACCCGCGCATTGCCGACCGGTCTCCTCCACGCTGTGGCGGGATCCGAGTGAGAGCGGGTGGGCTGCGACCCGAAAGATGGTGAACTA